>JAEMRC010000039.1:11998-16897 GCA_016463545.1 Ilumatobacteraceae bacterium | reverse complement strand
TGGATGCATCGTGCTGCCGGGCGTCACGATCGGTCGCCATGTCGTTGTTGGAGCAAACTCGGTCGTAACACATGACCTGCCAGATTATTGCGTTGCAGTGGGAGCACCGGCACGAGTGATACGACAGTTCATAGATGGCGACTGGAAAACTCTCTAAAACACGAATGTCATTTAATTTGAATAAGTGATTTGACTACGACACAAGGTCATAGGGGGCTTGACACGATTTCATTCTGTTCTCTCGAGCGAATTTTGAGATTTTCTCGCTGATAGGTACTCCTTCAATAACCGTTTCGTTTAAGCGTCCAGATTGTCCTGCCCGCAGTTGAGAAATGTACTCTGCGCGGTTAGAGATGTAGATACGATAGTCAGCGATCCAGAGGGGTACGAGTTCGAGCCCCTTGGCGTCTGTGGGTGGTGACTTTTCAATTTCGTCAAGCATCTCCGTCAGCGTTGCTGTCGCTTTTTCGGCTATATCTGCACGTATCAACATTGCCTGAGGATCTGTAATATTGATCTTGCGCAGATCTTGTAGCGCGGTGCGCTTGGAACGTGCTGACTCACACACAATGTTTGCGCGCTGGCCCCATGATGAGTCATTGATTTTATTTGCAGACTCCCGCGGTGCAAATATAAACGCGTAGACCCACATCAACGCGATCGCGATACAGACAAAGCCGAGAAACAATTGTCCAAGATGTCTTTTAGTCATGCGGACGTTTTCGTTTGGACGCTCTGAGGGCGATAGAAAAGCGCCAATTGGAGAGCCGCACCTACCAGTCCAAGACCTAACGCAATCGCGAGGCCGCCACCGTTAAAGTCCAGTCCTAGGGCGTTGTCGAGCGATGCTGAGCCAGGACCAGTTGATGCAATGCCGGCCGCCACAAAGGCGATAGCTGCACAATATTCCCAACCCCCATTAGGCAAAAAAATGAAATAACCGACACGGGCATGAACGGTGACAATCGCGACAATCATCAATGCGACCATTGCGCCCGCCGCGAACGGCGTTAACAGACCACATGCAAAAAATAGACCACTTAGAATTTCTGTGGTTGCAGCGAGTCTTGCCTGAAGCATGGGTGACTTCATTCCTAAACTGCCAAACCAACCGCTTGTGCCAGCGAGACCGCCAGCGCCGATGACTTTGTTCAGTCCGTGATATGCCAATGACAATCCAAAAGCAAGACGCATAATTAATAATCCAAGGTCAATGTGGTCCATAAGGGCACTCTAGTCAGTTCGGCAGTTAGTTGCGTGGCTCAGCATTGGGTACAAAAAAGCGTGTGTTGTGACAAAACACCGTCGATGGCCTCAGTCAGGGCAGAATAGAGACGTATGTTCAGTTCGATTTTTTGTGCCGCACGTAAATCGTTGATGGTTTGCGCAACACTGACGGCATTGATCAGTTGTTCGTCCGCAGAATCGCTACCCGTGTGCAGGTCCACGATTGATATCTCGCGAGTGCTCAATAGATTGAGCTCCGAGTCCGACATGGTCGGGGGGATGACTTCGTCGGATTTGCATAATGATCTCGAGCGATCGTTGTATGTGCTTGAGTTGCTTGCCAAGTCGGCGCCGAGTGATGTCATTGCACGAGTTGTGCAAGTAAAAACTGCTTTGACCGATCTCAGTGTCTCGCTTGACGAAGTGGATTGGGATATTGCGACAGCTGCCACAAACGTCAAGGTGCAGGCAGCGATGGCAAAATTTGCAGAGAAAAAAATTACCGATGCAACGGTAATTGTCGGTGACTATACGCAATCGCTTTGCGGCACCAAGTCGTCTATCGCTGTTTCAAATGACGCTTCGACTTTGCCGTTACCAATACAACCAAGCCCAACAGCCACTGATCCGCCGATGGGACTGACCGATAACGCGTCCGACGCTCGCGCAACAGGCTTGCTCATTGCGACACTCTTTGGATTGACAGCCACGGAAGTGCAGATCAATTGCTTGGGGATAGCACTCCAGGGGATTCAAGATGTCACCGCGGCGTCAGGCACTCTTGAGCAGTATCAGGGACAGTTTCAAATAGCCTTCGATACATGCAGCATTGATTTTAGAGTTCCCAAGGATTAGCCGCAATGCTGAGAAGGCGTACAATGCTTCTATGGAAATAGTTCTTCTTCGGCATGCGGAACCTGAATGGGTCAAAGACGGTGTCAATATCAGTAACCCGCCACTCACAGATCGTGGACATCAACAAGCAGAATTCCTAGCAAGTTTTTTGGCTGCTGAAAACTTTGATGAGGTTTTAGTGTCGCCACTGTTGCGCACGAGACAGACAAGCGAACCAATTTTGCGAAAACTCTCAAGGCAATTAGTAATTGAAGATTGGCTAGAAGAAATTCGAGACCCGATCTGGCACGGAACTCCTCAAGAAAAAGCAGCGGAAGCGTACAAGGCGCAGCGCGCCAAAGATTCACATATGCGGTGGGATGGCCTCGATGGGGGCGAAGCGGTCAGTGATTTCGTTGAACGCATCCATACAGGTTGTACTGGTTTTTTGGAGCGTCACGGAGTGACGCGAAAAGACAACGATCTTCCGGTCTGGACAATGGAGAATCCCGATCAAAAGATTGCATTTGTGGCCCATGGCGGAACAAATAGCGTTGTGTTGTGTCACTTGCTAGGACTGACTGCCACGCCGTGGGAGTGGGAGCGCTTTGTTATCGGACACGCCACGGTTAGCAGGATTCAATCCTTTGAGCTCGGGGATGGACACACCTTTGGTCTAACACGGTTGTCTGGCGACGAACACCTGCCTGCGACAATGCGCACGGTATGAACGAAGAATAGGGTAAACGTCACTATGGAAACTTCACGTGCAGCGGCAGCGCAAGCAGATGCAATCAAGATGTTTTCATACGGTGTGTTCACCAAACTTGAAGGCGCAGTCACTGCCGGAATGATTCATCTTGGGGATCGTTTAGGTTTGTACACATTTTTGGCGCAAAACTCAAATGTGACATCAAAAGAGATTGCCGATGGATGTGGTTTGCATGAGAGATGGGTTCGCGAATGGGCGTATAACCAGGCAGCAGCCCATCTACTGACTAGCCATACGTCTGCTGACGGCGAAGTGTTGTTTGGTCTTTCAGACGAAGCTGTCGCAGTCTTAGCAACGCCAGAACATCCCGCCTACGGAATGGGCATGTTTCATAGATTGCCCCAAACAATGCGTTCACTTGATGACATGCCTACGGCGTTTCGTACGGGACTCGGTCTTGACTATGACTCACATGGCCCTGAAGGCGCTGTCGGAATCGAACGTAGTTTTGAACCATGGAATCAAGCGTTTCTGCTGCCGGTGGTTGTGCCAGCAGTAGAAGGGCTGCATGAACGACTGAGCGAAGGAGCATCCGTCGTAGATATTGGTTGTGGTGCAGGAGGCGCCGCAATGTTATTGGCGCAGACTTTTCCGAAAAGTAATTTTGTTGGCTACGACATCTCGCAGTTTGCACTTGAGCGTGCACGAGAGCGACAGTCCGAGAGAAGTCTCTCGAATATCAGTTTTGTTGATCCACGAACTTCACCAATTGTGCAAGATGGCTCAGTAGATTTTGTCATGACATTTGACTGTATTCACGACATGACGCACCCTCAACAGATGATGCAGACCATTCGGCGTGCATTACGTGACGACGGCGTGTGGTTGTTGGTGGACATCAAAGCACTTGATGGCCTTGACCAGAACATGGCTAAAAACCCCATGGCATCCCTGATGTATGGCATCAGCATCTTGAGTTGTATGTCTAGTGCGATGTCGAGTTCCGACGGCGCTGGCCTCGGAACACTCGGCCTCAGCGCCGCGCGTGCGCAAGAGATGGCAGAGTCAGCCGGATTTACACGTTTTCGGCAACTAGATATCGATCACTCTGTCAATGCCTTTTACGAAGTACGCCCTTAGCCCCTGGCTTATATGGTCGGCACAACGCGAGGTGTGGTCACGCTGCACGCGTCAACTGCTTTAACAACTGGATACGGGTTTACCGCTTCGCCTCCACCAGGATGAACTTCGAAGTGCAAGTGCGGTGATCCGGTACCTGTCATTCCGACAAGACCAATTACTTGACCTGCTTTTACGACAGAGCCCTCAACGATGCCTTGGGCAAAAGACTTCATGTGAGCATAAAAGAAATATGTACCGTCAGCTTTTACAAGACGAAGTGCGTTGCCTGAAATTTTTCCAGGACCATCTTGGGTGACCTTACCGATAACACCATCGGAGGCCGCATAGAGCAATTGACCTTGGGGGGCGATGATATCTACTCCAAGGTGCTGACGATTGCTTCCGCGAGGTGCCTGCCATGTATCAACGAATGAACACAATCCTTGAACAGGGAACACGTCAAGCAAGACAACAGGAGGGGAGACGATGTTCAGTTTGAGTGCTGTTGCGTAGTCAACGCGACCTGTGACTGACAAGTTCTGTGCCGTTTGGAACTTCTGTACAGCGATCGTGGTAGCGATACCAAAGACTCCATCAATTCCGCCTTTGATCTCGATGCCGGCGGCGACAAGAACAGTCTGGATAACACGTGTTGCGTCATTTTTGTCTCCACGCTTTGGAAGGGATTCAATTGAGAGCAGGACGGGAGCGACAGTTGTAGTAGCCGCAGGAGCGACAGTTGTAGTAGCCGCGGGAGCGACAGTTGAAGTGGTCGTCACACTGAGACCCAGCGCTGAGACAGTGTCTGGGGTGAGTGTTGAAGTGACCGTAAGACCTTTTGATTTTTGGAAGAATGAGATTGCTTCGGCCGTGCTTGAACCAAAGACACCGTCGGTTCCGCCACGAACCGTGACTCCGGCAGTGATAAGAGCAGTTTGCACAGTGAGGACTGATTTTCCTTTTCCGCCGCGCTTTGGAATCACTTTAAGAAACACAGTCGTTGG
>JAEMRC010000039.1:0-11898 GCA_016463545.1 Ilumatobacteraceae bacterium | reverse complement strand
TTCGTAGCGCACGTCGTGTGACGGTATTGAATTTCCCTGTTGCGCCTCCCTTGAGACTGAAACCGTTAGCGAGGATTGCGCTTTGTAGAGCCACGACTGTTGGGCCCTGGTCTCCAAACTTAGGTTGTCCTGGTGCGGTGATTTTGGAGACCGTTGCCTGTGAGGTCGACCCAGCAGTGGCGGCGTGTGCAGCGGTTGATGTCATGGCACCAAAGGCCAAGACGGCAGCCATTAGGGCTCCTGCGAAATGTATTGCTGTGCGAGTAATTCGTGTCTGTTCCATGTCCTGCTCCGTTGTTGATCCGCAATAGGGATCGGCAGGAAGCAGGAGGACTTAAACTATTTCTCACTTAAAATGTTGTACTACCCACGCAGAGTGGTGTTAGTGGTCTCCAAAACACGCAAAGTGATGGACTTCGGCACAAAATCGCCCTTATCGGCCCTCTTACGGGCAGGGATCGTCAGCCGGTTGGGCTATAACAAGGTCAGGTGGCGGCGTGCAAAGCGCCATCCCTGGGGAGTTCGGAGGTATTCATCGTCGTAACGCCCAGTCTGTGCAACAAGAGTGCCATCCAGTGCACGAAAGTCTTCTCGGATGATGATCCTGCCAATGGCAGTATTGCTACTCGTACCCGCTTCAATCACCACGAGGGGAGCAACCTGCACAAGGTCAGACACATGAGACAGTGACCAATCGAGCAGAGCTCGAATCTCTGCGGGTCCTTTCGCTGTTTTATTTTCAAAAAGAAACCACTGAGCGTCGCTAGACCACAGAGCTGTCCATTCATCTAGACGGCGTGAATTTAGCGTGTCGCAATATTGTTCGACCAGACCTCGAATTGACTGAACATCAGACGCCGAGATCGTTTGGCGTGTATCAGCCGGAGCTCTAGAGAGAGTCGCTGGTGTACTGTCGTCGCTGATCTGGCCAGGTTGTGCCCCAACTTCTGCGGAGGCGAGCCAGGTCACTGCGTTGATGAGATCTTCACGGGTCATCATCGCCTCATGAGCGGCGTATTGAATAGCAAGCCCGTCAATGAGTCCTGTGATTCGGGCAGCAGATGCTGAAGGATTCGGGCAAACAAATTCTCCAGTTTCAATACCTTCTTGCAGTACGCGCTCAAAAAGAAGAATTGATTGTTCGTCAAGATCTTGACTGATGCGTTTCATGAGGGGATTACGCAGTGCCTCACCCCATGCATCGATCCACAGCATCCATTCCATATCTTGGCTACCTTCCGGAACGTAATTTTCGATGAGGCGCGCCATCCGGATGGATGCCGTTGGTGCTGTTCGTATGTCTTCTTCCATTTCGACGACGTCTTGGCGTGCGTAGTATTCAAATGCAGCCGCGAGAAGGCTTTCTTTTGAATCAAAGTGGTAGTGGATAAGACTGTTCGAAACATTCAATTGTTTCGCCACATCAGAGATCCGAGTCGCGGCGAATCCGCGCTCAATGACCACTTGACATGTGGCTGCAAGGATTTCGAGGCGACGTTCCTCAACAGTCTGTTTCTTCACCAGCGACACGATAACCCCTCTAAAAGGCTTGGACGCAAGCGTCGCTGGTGTATTCATCTAACCTACGTGTGGTGTTGCCGCGCTAACCAGATCACAGGGGGATGAAGTGTCTCAAGATACGTTCGAGATGATTAGAACAGAGGCCAGCAAACTGAGCATGTGGGCTCATATCGCAACGGTTGGATCAGACGGTTGTCCAGATGTGGTGCCGGTACATCCGTGCTGGGATGGCGACGACTTGTGGATCATGGTGGGTACAGACTCCGTCAAGGTACGCAACTGTGAGTCGAATCCAAATGTCGCGCTGCACTGGCAAGTGACCGAAAACGGCGATGGAGTTGAGATGTGGGGTACCGCAACGGTTTATACAGATCTCGATACCAAGGTGCGACTATGGACAGGAGTGTTCGACTACGACTTGGCAGCATTTGCTCCTGATGGTCCGCACAAGTCACCAGGTACAGCGTTTATGAAAGTCGAAGTCAGCAGGGCTTTATATCTTCCGATGTACGGAATGAAGGGTCGTCATGAATGGAGGCGCACGTGAGTACACGATTATCACAACTCAGTCGTAGCGTTGCGGGTATTCGGGTCATAGTGACCGGATCAGCGAGCGGAATGGGACGCGCAACCGCGCACGTGTTTGCAGACGAGGGTGCAAAGGTAGTGGTGACGGACTACGACGCTGCTGGAGTAAAGAAAGTCGTGGATGAGATTGCAGCCGTCTATGGCGCGGCCAGTGTCGTTGGAGTGCACGCAGATGTTTCGACTAGTGCAGGACGACAGGCAATTGTGCAATGTTGTCTTGATGCATTCGGAAGCATCGATGCACTTGTCAATAATGCAGGTGTTGCCTTGAGATCATCTGCTTTTGCCGACGACGACGAATTCACTGAGGCGTGGGATAGATCGCTCGCCGTTAACTTGTCAGCACATGCTCATCTCATGCGGTTGTGTGTGCCGTATTTAGAAAAGGCGCCACATGGTGGCCGCATCGTCAATATCGCATCAACCGAAGGAATACTTGCGACCGCAGGACTGATGGCCTACACGGCGTCCAAACATGGTGTCATCGGCGTCACCAAGGGTTTCGCCGCAGAGTTAGGCCGACACAACATCACTGTCAATGCCGTGTGTCCAGGTCCGGTGCGTACCGCAATGACGGCTGGTATTCCTGAGGATTCCAAAGAGATCTATGCCAAACGAAAAATACCCCGCCAGCGTTACGGTGACCCAGAAGAAGTGGCGCATATGACGGTGAATCTCTGCATGCCAGCGTCACAGTTTGTCAATGGGGCAACAATTGTCGTTGATGGTGGAATGTCAATTTTACACGCGTGACGAAATGTCTTTATTGAGCACCATCTAAAATCGATACAAAGTTCGACGGCTGATGCGGCCCGATAACGAGTGTTTCAAGAATGCCCATTCCGTCGTGTTGTGTGCCGTCAGTATCTTTCATGGCGACTCGACACAAGGTCTGCACGTGCAGATGTGTTGGCGACAGAGGGGTACTGATCGGAAGATCCCATTCTTCTGCACCTTGGGCGGATTCACCTTTCCACATCCCGTGACCCCATTCGGGATGTCCGTACCCCAACCCAAGCATTTGAAAATGCACGAGGGGAGTGAAATCTAGTGTTGCCTGAGCATCGCCAAACTGATAACGAAGTTGAAAATTCTGCATATGCCGGGTGCCGCTTTGCCACTCGATTGAGTAGTCAACTGCTTGGGCTTCAACAACCGTGTCATCTGCGTTGAGTCGCGCAGCAGTTTGATGCCAACGAGTTCCGTCCGCATGTTCGTTGATATCGAAATGTGTTGCAAAGTTTGCGAAGCGAACGGGCGCCCATAGCCAATAAAATTGGGGAGACGATGTTGGGGCACCGATTGCGACACGCTCACCAACGGGCCTGACGCCCCAAGAGCGATCTCGAGATCCAAATGTTGTTGATTGGTCTAGTTGGATGCGTTGGCCATGAGATTCGAGCCAGCCATCCCAGTGCCCAATTTGTGTCAGTCGTGTGTAACTAAAAATATCTCGAACTCCGCTTCGCAAATGAAAGTGGGGTTCTTCGTAAGCGATTGTCTCGCCTTCGAAAATGAGTTCAGCAAATATTGCGTGCTCTGGAGAGTTGACTCGAACAGCAAGCCTGCGCAAGGGCGTGAGAACTTCAATACTGATCGGTCCCACAGACGTGCACTGCATGCGATCAAGCGGCGCCCGTGCTGATGCGTGCAGACTGATCTGTTTGCTATTTTGCACCACACTAAAAGATGCATCTATGACATGCCTGTTGGGATACACCCCTAAAGCCAGCGCAAAGTACACACTGCCATCGGAGTTGTAGCCGTTAAAAAAGTATCTGTCGTAATGGCCTGGATCACCGCTGACTGGATGGGCGATGGGTCGGTCGGTCTGATGGATGGGGTAGTCGTCGTATGAACTGAGCACAACTGTGACGGTAGCCACTTTGAGTGCCCTACGCGGAAGTGGACGATGAGTGCTTGGCTGTTTAGTGTCTAGGTGTGCCTCTTGTGGTCTCCCCTCAGACATATCGCCGCATTGCTGGCCTATCACTGGCCGCGTTGTGTGTGATTGTGCTGACTGGTGCACTCGTGCGATTGACAGGCTCTGGGCTCGGCTGCGCTGATTGGCCGCGCTGTAGCCAGGACAAGTTTGTCGATGTATCAAGCAGTCATACCGCGATTGAACAAATCAACAGACTATTTACAGGTGTTGTGTCTGCGCTCGTCATCATCGCCGTGCTCGCAGCGCGCTACAGGCGACCGTATCGGCGTGATCTCATGTTGTGGTCGTGGTCGCTGGTTGTTGGTGTCCTTGCACAGGTCGCGTTGGGTGGAGTCGTGGTGCTGACAGGGCTGAACCCATTTGCCAACATGGGTCACTTTCTTTTGTCAATGGTGTTGGTGACTTGTGGATTCATTCTTTTTCGAAAAAGTGGCGAAGAAAAGGCTTGCCCGTTGCGCAGGACAGATGGCATTCCAGCAGTAATACAACGTGACCTAGCAATATTTGGTGTAGTGGCGATTGCAACACTGGTAGCCGGAACAGTCGTGACCGCAACCGGGCCCCACGCAGGAGACGAGAAGGCTGTTCGATTCGGTTTTGAATTACGTTCCGTAGCGCGCATTCATAGTGCGGTGGTCATCTTGTTGTTCATTGTTGCAGCAGTGCTTCTTAGACGCATCAAAAAAAGCCCGACAAGTGCGCCACTCACTGCGCTTGACGAGTCCATGCGTACTTTTGTGATTGTTGGATTATTCCAGGGCGTCATTGGGTATGCGCAATATTTTAGTGGTGTTCCGGTTTTCTTAGTATCAATTCATGTAGCAGGTGTTATTGCGTATTGGCTTACGATCTGTCATGTCTTGATAGCGCCACTACGAGAAGGTACGCAGACGATCTAGGGCCAACCTGCACTCAGTAATTGTGGTGTGCAAAATTTCTTCAGTGCTCAGCACTTGCGTAATTCGACCGGCAACTTGACCAGTGAGCGCAATGGCTGACTCCATATCGCCACCAAAGTACAGGTCCATGGCTTTGGCAAACACTCCCATGCCGACTTCGTCGTCATGTTCTAATTTCGTTGTGAGTTCAGTACGCAACGCTCTAAACCCTGGACGTCCAAATCGATTGAGAAAAACCGTGTCGGTTTCTGCTGCATTGACGATGGCATTTTTCCAGTTCTCATGAACAGGGGATTCGAGCGCGGACACCATTCGCGTTCCCATTTGTACTCCCTCTGCGCCAAGGGCAAGTGCTGCAGCCATTGAAACTCCGTCTGTGATTCCGCCTGCAGCGATAATTGGTAGATCAACGCGTGAAGCAACTAGTGGCAAGAGCACCATCGTCGCGACATCGCGTGGATTCTTAAAGCCACCACCTTCTCCGCCCTCAACGACGAGTCCATCGACGCCCGCATCTTGTGCTTTAAGAGCTGCAGCCAATGTCGGTACGACGTGAAAAACGATGAGACCGGCATCTTTTAATTGACGAGTGTATTTGCGTGGATCACCGGCGGACGTGGTAACAAAGCGGACGCCTTGTTCGATGACGAAATCAACAATTGTCGGGTCACGAACGAAGAGTTGGGCGATATTGACACCGAATGGCTTATCAGTAAGTGTGCGCATTTTGCCTATTTCGGCTCGTACTGCGTCGAGTTCTCCAGAGGAGGTTTCTATTATTCCGAGTCCACCAGCATTAGAGACTGAAGATGCTAATTGTGATCGTGCGATCCAACCCATCGGTGCTTGCACGATTGGATAGTCGATGCCGAGCATCTGAGTTATTCGTGTGTTAAAGGGCGCAGGAGCAGTTGTCATAGTGACACCTGATCGTAGAGGTGTTGACAGTCGTTAATCGTCTGGATGCTCGAAGAAGTCGTGCCGACCTTGACAATCGTGATGCTCGTGTTTTCGATGGTTAGCCACATTGTTCTGTCTGACCCCATCATCTTGGCAATGTATGCATTGATCACTCCTCCGTGAACAACAACTGCAACTGTCTGTCCGAGATGTTGGCTTGCAATGGAATTAATGGCGTTATTTACTCGTGTTCTAAAAACAGCGTCTCCTTCACCGCCTGGGATGCCGTCCCATGTACCGCGAGTTGCCCACTCCATGAATTCGGGGTCTGCGGTGGCAGCACGACGACGAAACTCGCCATGTCCCCAGTCACCAAGTTTGATTTCTTCGAGATCTTTGTTGACGCCGACACTGAGTCCGTGGTGCGTGGCAATCGCGATCGCCGTGTTGTGGGCGCGCAGCAAATGACTCGAATACACCGCGTGCAAGGTGGTGCCTGCGAGC
This sequence comes from Ilumatobacteraceae bacterium, assembly GCA_016463545.1. Taxonomy (GTDB): domain Bacteria; phylum Actinomycetota; class Acidimicrobiia; order Acidimicrobiales; family Ilumatobacteraceae; genus UBA2093. The sequence goes on along the minus strand of JAEMRC010000039.1, from coordinate 5,541 downwards.
CGCTGGCCAACAGCGCTGGCTTGCTCAACCCCGATCGCATGCAAGGGAGGATCAGCGCTCTCGGGGCTGCCAGGCACGACATCATCAGAACGACCGTGACGAATGAGCAGAATCCGACACACCTCTCCGACTGCCATTTCAAGTGTCGGTTGGGCAATGGCTTGTGCGGCGGGGTTCTTCATCTCTGAGATTGTGGCATTCAGGCACTAGTTTGCCCTTATGGAAGAAAACACAGAAGTCCTTTATGCAGTTGATGGCTTTATCGCCACCCTCACGCTCAATGCGCCACATCGCATGAACACGATCTCGGGAGCAATGTTGGATCAGCTCTCGGCCATGCTTTTGAAGGCAGACGCTGATCCCAATGTTCGTTGCATCATTTTGACGGGAGCGGGTAAGGCATTTTGCGCTGGCCTAGATATGGCGTCGCAAATGGGAACCAGTTCAGAAAAACTTGGCGTTCTTGACAATGTTGGAGCAAATGTCTCTGAATTTGATATTCGTAATGCACCACCAATCGTGTTGCACAATATCGATACTCCCGTCATTTGTTCGCTCAACGGCGGCGCTGCCGGTTACGGATTAGATATTGCATTTGGCGCAGATATTCGCGTGGCAGCAGACACCGCCAAACTTGCCCCCGGATTTGCCAAACGGGGGATTCTGCCCGAGAGCGGCGGAACATGGCTGTTGCCGCGCATGGTGGGATACGCCAAGGCTGCCGAAATTTCTTTTACTGGTCGAACACTAAGTGCGGCTGAGTCTTTAGAACTTGGTCTTGTTAATCATGTTGTCCCAGCATCTGAGTTGCATGACTTTGTCACATCAATGGCAAACGAGATTGCAGCAAATGCTCCGTTGGCAATTCGCGCTATCAAGCGCATGATGCGAGCGGCTGAGACGGAAACGTTTGAGCAAAACATTCATCACGTATTTTTGCAACTCTTGCCTCTTTTTCGCACGAAAGATTTCAAAGAGGGTGTTGCCGCGTTTATGGAAAAGCGACCAGCCAATTTTATCGGCCGTTGATTTGATCCTCTAGCCGGACGCGGCTTTGAGCAGTCTGTCACGAATAGCAGTACCGAGTCCGTCGTGTGGTGGCAAAACACATAGCGCAACATCAATCCCGTCGTTGTCGCATTCTCGAAGATCGTGATACAACAGATGCGCGTACGTGACGACATCTGAACCGTAATCAATGATCGATCCACGTTGACCAGACTCACGAACCCGCAATAGAGCAGCTTGTGCCGTCTCGTTGTTCTCAAACAGTTCAACACGGCACTGCGGTGCATAGTGATGCTCAAGCATTCCGGCACTTCGGGATGGACCAGTCGCTGGCGACACAACAAGACCAGTCACTTGGGTGATGTGCGTGGCAGTCAGAGCACCAGGACGTAAGAGTTGAGGCGTATCGCTTGTGCAGTCGATGATTGTGGATTCAACACCAATAGTGCAGACACCGCCATCCAAAATAAGATCAACTTCATCTCCAAGGTCACGTAATACATGCTGTGCAGTCGTGGGACTTACGCGACCGAAGCGATTAGCTGACGGTGCAACCACGGGCACGCCGAGTTCTTGAATCAGTTGTCGTGCCAAAGCGTGCTCAGGTACACGAAGAGCCACAGTGTCGCGACCACCAGTGATCTGATCGGATATTTGACTCGTGCGGTGGACCAAAATTGTGAGTGGTCCTGGCCAAAACGCCTGCGCCAAAACCTGTGCGATCGGAGACAGCACGCCCCACTCATCACACTGCTCTACGCCGTAAGCATGAACGATCAAGGGATGACTCAGCGGTCGTTGCTTTATGGCGAACACACGCCCGATTGCTGTTTCGTGATCAACGCGAGCCGCAAGTCCGTACACGGTCTCTGTTGGGAGCCCGATGACTCCGCCATCTCGCAAGACTGATGCCGCCAAGACAAAGTCAGTAGTGATCTGCTTCATGACTTATCGCTTGGCAAAAAGTCCAATAGTGCGTCAATGAACGAGAAAGATTCGGGTGTCGCAAAATGATCAGTGTTCTTTAATATGACTAGCGACCCGTTGGGGAAAGAGGCTGCTAGTTGTGTTGCAGGGCTAGCAAAATCCTTGTCGCCGATTGCTACAAGAACAGAGTTGGAGATGGCGCTTATCTCTGACGCACGAATTGGGGGTGACTCTGGCCTCTGCATAATTGCAATCAGGGCGTTTACATCGTTGCCAGGTTGAGAGGCATATTGACCAAAGAGACGCGCAATGTTGTCGTCAGCAGGTGCAGTGCCTTGTAATGCGGCGACAATGCGTCTTGATGCAGTGGGGTCGTGGGGCTCAAAGACTCCGTCACCGATTCCGGCGAGCACAACGCGACCAAAGCGATGCGGAGCGGTGATGAGGGCTCGAAGCGCAGTCAGTGCTCCGAGGGAGAATGCCACGACATCCACAACGGGTTCATCTGCGGGTAAAGCGGCGAGCAACCATTGATGAAGGTCCGAGTAGGCGATCGGGTCGTGGGGCTTGTCTGACGTGCCGTGACCTAACAGGTCAAGACCAATCACGCGACGACCATTATCAGTCAGTAATGCATCAATTCCGGGCTTGTGCCATGTGTTGTGAAACGATCCACCCCACCCATGCAGAAGTACTACAGGGATGTTCGCTGAAGTTGCCATGTCCACACGGTAGTCTTGCAAACGCTGTATGAGGTTCCTTCACGAGACCCCGACGTACGATCTCACGTACAACGATGTGTTCATGGTGCCGAGCATGTCAGAAGTCGGTTCGCGCCTCGACGTAGACCTGACCACGCCGGACAAGATCGGGACCAAGATTCCTGTGATCGTGTCAAACATGACAGCAATCGCGGGACGTCGAATGGCGGAGACAGTCGCTCGGCGGGGCGGAATCGTGGTGTTGCCACAAGATATTCCGCTTGACATCGTTGAAACGGTCGTGCAATACGTTAAGTCATGCCACCCTGTGTATGAGACTCCGATCACTCTTGGCTTAACTGACACCGTCGGTGAAGCACTGAGCCTTATTCATAAGCGTTCACACGGTGCGGTGATTGTCGTTGACGACGACGATCGCCCGATTGGAATATTTACTGAGCGCGATGCGGTTGGGTTTGATCGATTTGCGCAACTAAAAAACGTGATGAATCGTGACTTGATTACGATGAAAGACGGCCAAAAGCCAGAAACGATACATGATTTGTTGGTAGAGCAGCGATTGTCTTTTGCACCTGTTGTCAATACAGATGGCATCTTGATTGGCTGTGTAACCAGAAAAGGTGCGTTGCGGAGCACGATCTATCAGCCTGCCCTTGACAAAGACGGTCGGATGTTGATTTCCGTCGCAGTTGGCATTAATGGTGACCCAGCTATTCGCGCCAAGTCGTTGTTGGCCATGGGCGTTGATGTTCTTGTCATTGATACCGCTCACGGTCATCAGCAACGGATGATTGAGGCCATCGACCAAGTACGCGCGGTTGATGACGCATGCACAATTGTTTCTGGCAATGTCGTCACCGGAGATGGCACTCGAGATCTGATCAATGCAGGTGCAGACATCATTAAAGTTGGCGTTGGCCCAGGTGCAATGTGCACGACACGCATGATGACAGGAGTCGGACGACCTCAGTTCAGCGCAGTGCATGAATGCGCAGACATAGCGCGCGCAATGGGCAAGCATGTCTGGGCTGACGGTGGGGTGAGGTATCCGCGTGATGTTGCCCTTGCCTTGGCGGCTGGAGCATCAAATGTGATGTTCGGCTCGTTGCTTGCCGGTACCTACGAGTCAGCTGCAGATACCTTGCGAGACACAGAGGGAAACCTGTACAAAGAGAGTTTCGGCATGGCGTCAAATCGCGCCGTGAAAAATCGCACGCAATCAGGCTCAGCACTTGAACGCGCACGAAAAGAATTGTTCGAAGAAGGCATCAGTACATCACGTATGTACCTAGACAACGTACGTCCAGGAGTCGAGGATATTCTCGATCAAATCGTTGCTGGCTTACGGTCGTCGTGCACGTATGCAGGAGCCCGAACGATTCCTGAATTCAGAGAACGCGCTATCATTGGGGTGCAGAGTGCTGCTGGTTATGACGAGGGTCAGCCTCAGGGCACAAACTGGTAGTCGTGAGGGTCATTGCCGTTGACGGTCCTGCGGGAGCGGGGAAATCAACCATCGCGCGTCGCGTCGCCTCAAAAGTAGGAATGCCGTTTCTTGATACTGGTGCGATGTACCGCGGAATTGCATTCGCTGTCTTGCGTGATGCAGTAGATCAAGATGATGCTGAAGCAGTCGGCCGACTGGCGCGCATTACTGAACTTGAACTCGAAGATGATGCCCTGTGGGTGGACGGAACTGATGCGACGCTCAGTATTCGAGGAGATGACATCAACTCGGTCGTCAGCGTTATTGCTGCGCATTCTCCAGTTCGCGCAGAGATGCGTGAGCAGCAACGTCTGTGGATCAGCGAACACAAAGGTGGCGTCGTAGAAGGTCGAGATATCGGAACCGTAGTTTTTCCCGATGCTGTCTTAAAAGTTTTTCTTACGGCATCACCGGATATTCGTGCCAACAGAAGAGTTGCGCAAAGTGGTGGTGACGCGAGTGCCATTGCTTCTTCAATCGCTCATCGAGATCATCTGGATTCAACCCGTGACGATAGTCCTCTTGTGACTGCAGTTGATTCAGTCGTCATCGATACCAGCGAAATGTCTATCGATGAAGTGGTTGATATGATCGCCGGATTGTTTGAAGTCGCAGAACAGTCATCACTACAGACATGAGCGAAGTTGATTCATTCCTCTCTGGAAACTCTTTATTGAGTAGGGGGTTCTATTCTGTTGTTCGCGCGCTTTTGCATGGAATCTTTTTGATTCTGACCAGAGTCAAGGTGTACGGAAAAGAAAATATTCCCACCCACGGGCCATTTGTACTAGCCCCTGTTCATCGATCTAACGTTGACACGCCGTTGGCCTCAACAGTGACGCATCGTCGGATGAGGTTCATGGGCAAGGATTCACTTTGGAAGATCCGACCCATTGGAGCAGTGTTCTCTGCGCTTGGTGGTTTCCCCATCAGCCGTGGCACGGCTGATCGCGAAGCCCTGTCACGCTGTATTGCAGTTCTGTCGTCTGGACAACCATTGGTTTTGTTTCCAGAAGGAGAACGCAAGTCAGGCCCAATAGTTCAGCCACTGTTTGATGGTGCTGCATATGTGGCAGTCAAAGCGGGGGTTCCGATTATTCCAGTCGGCATTGGGGGTTCCGAAGGCGTTATGACAAAGGGTTCCAAGATGATTCATGCGCGCAAGTGTGTGATCGTCATTGGTGCGCCAATCCTCGTGGCGCCATCTTCGGACGGTCCAACACCGCGATCAGTTATCCACGATGTCTCGTCACGATTACATGCTGACTTGCAGCGCTTGTTTGACGAGGCACAATCTCATGCCGGAACGCCTAACAAGTAATTACGCGACGATCACTGCGCACATTAAACGTTGAAGCGCAGCAGGGTCTTGTGCGCCGCAGAGTTCGCGAGCGCTAT
>JAEMRC010000132.1 GCA_016463545.1 Ilumatobacteraceae bacterium | reverse complement strand
CTGCAGACCTGGGGGAAGCCGAACTGTCTGGTGCAGACTTAAAGCTTGCATACCCTTGGCTGGCCGACCTGAGCGGTGCAGATGTGACTCAATCAAACCTGATTGGTGTGACAATGCCTGACGGATCAATACTCGGATAACCGTCTAACTTTGGGTTTATTGCGATTGGAGTAAACATGTCAAGTTTCGCATTGACAGCTGAACAGATTGCGGTGCTCGATGCAAATCGACGGGGTGTTCGACGACTTAAAATTGAAGCACTTGCAGGGACTGGTAAGACATCAACATTGGTAGAGCTCGCCAAGGATATGAAGGTACGAAAATCTCGTCAAAGAACTTTGTACGTTGCGTTCAATAATTATGTTGTTGACGAGGTGTCGATAAAGATTGGTCGCTTTGCTGATGCAATGACAGTGAATTCGCTAGCTTTGCGAATGGTTGGAGGGGCCTATCAAGAAAAATTAAGTGAGACACCTCAACGAATGTCCCTTCGACAAGCTGCTGATCTTTTGGGGATAACGAGCGAACTTATCTATTCGGTTGAATATTCGACGGGCGATGGAATCAACAAAGAGGCAAGCCGAACACTTTCTCGCGAACAGATGGCAGGAATGGTTAGTCGGGCCATCCTTCGTTTTTGTCAATCACTAGATCGGAACATCGATCACACATATTTCGCAGAAGATATATTCCTTGGCCCAGAAATTGGTCGCGTGCCAATTCCAGACTCGGTTACGCAACAGTTAGTGGGATATGCACTTCGGTATTGGTCTGACATTGCTGATCCTGATTCGCGACGCTTTCGTTTTCGCCATGAGCATTACATGAAGTTATGGCATCTCATGGACCCCGTGATTCCATACGACACTATTTTGTTTGATGAAGCACAAGATGCCGATCCGTTGATGCGTGATGTGGTGGAACGCCATCCTGGCCAGGTGGTGTGGTGTGGCGATCGCTATCAAGCAATTTATGGTTGGCGTGGAGCTGTGAATGCGATGCAGGACGTTGTCGCTGATGAAACCTTATATTTGACCACCTCATTTCGTTTTGATGAATCGGTGGCTGAGGTAGCAAACAAGTTTTTGGTTCCTCTTGGCAGTAGAAAGTTGGTTGGCGCTGCACATCATTCATCACGAGTTGGTGACATTGAAACTCCGGATGTGGAGATATTCCGTCGAAATGCGAGTTTGATTGAACGATTCATGGAGTTGGCCAACTCGAATGTGTCTGTTCGAACAGATGTTGATTTGGGAGAGTACGAAAGGGTCGTAGAGGGGTTGCTTGCTCTTCGACGCGGTGTACGTCCTCGTCATAATGATCTTGCGGAGTTCCCGAATTTTTTTGCACTTACCGAATGGTTGAAGAACACTGATGTTGAAGATGATGAGTTCCGTCTGATGATTCGTCGGCTGTTGAGGCACAATCTTGAGGAACTACTTGCTTCTTTGGTTAAGGCTCGAAAATCGAAAGATGAGACCATGGGCCGTCTACTCACCACAGCGCATAAGGCCAAGGGGCTCGGATTTGACCGTGTTGTTGTCAATGATGATTTCCCTGTGTTTTCTTTTCGTGATCCTCGTATTGAGCCTTCAGACTTGGTTTCGAGTGGTGTGTCGGGGCTGAAGAGAAGTACTTGGCGTGGCGAACTTGTGCAAGTTCCTCGTGATGCTGCACCGGATTTGTATCGTGATTTTGGTAATCAGGAAATCTATTTTTATTGGTGTTGCCCTCCTTTGGAGGAGTGGCAGTTGGCGTATGTCGCTGTGACTCGTTCGCAGCGTGAATTGTCTCATCCGTTTGGTGATGTTGAACAAGTTGTGTCACGCGACTTTTTGGCGTCTTTTTCCCAAGTGGCGGATCCACCCGAGGTGGTTGAGGAGCAGTTTGATGTTACGGAGGAAACTCCTAGACCAAATTCGAAGGGTGGATTGAGCTGGTCCAAAACTGCAGATGTATCGGTGGCGGGAACTTCTTATTGTCAGAAGGCATTGGAGAACGTTGCATCATCGATTGTCCGTACTGATGATGGTTGGCCATGTATGGCTTGTGTGGTTCGCGAGCCGGATAATGCCTATGACCCAAATGCTGTGTTGGTGTTAATCAACAACGTAAAAGCTGGGTATTTGCCAAAGGAGTTTGCCCCAGTTGTTGGGTCGTCATTGGGCTCTGAGAAGTTTGATGTGCCTGCGTTGATTGTGGGTGGCTATTTGATCAATGGCGTGCGAGCTTCATTTGGGTTGCGGTTGTTTTTGGCTTGGGGTGATTGATCTCGTGCTCTGAAAGCAGCGAGGTACCATTAAATGTCATAGTTCTTGGATCTTTTTAGATGTGATTTACTCATGACCAACATAAGTGGAATGAACTTGAAGAAAATATCTGGGCCTGTATTGATGATCGGCATTGTGATGACATCGTGCACAAGTAGCAAGGGAGTCTCGTAATGTCGGATAGAGATGAAGAAGTAGAACAAGAGATTGCCACGCTTAGGACGTGGCTCAGTGGGCCATTTGGCGAGGCAGTCCGGCAGCTTGATAGTCAAGACATCAAGACCCAAACTGAACAGCGGGACCGTCCTGTGCGTGGGGCGAAGGACTGCCTGACTAGGGGCTTCAAGTTGTACACAGAGGGCAAAGTGAATGCTGCCTTAATGGAAGTGCGGATGGCTGCGAACATGTCGCTTGACGGAGTGGGGTACCCCGATGCGGCAGACGATGAGAACAGGGATAGAACTGCAGCCCGGGGCGCTGCGTGTCTTTGGCGTGGAATCAGTTGTGGAATTCTTGGGTCGATTGAACCTCAGCTGATTTCCTGGGACCCAATGTCATGCGATATGTGGTTTGGGCAGGCTGCATACATTTATCTGAATCTTGAACGAGGCATCGAGGTCGCTCGTGTACTTGCCGAATGGTCCGAAGCACGGGCCTTTGTAGGAGATTCGTCTTCTTCCCAATCGTTCGGTCGACTAGCAGGATTGATCTACATGAAAGAGGACGATTTCCAGGGTGCAGTTGCAGTTGCGAACAAACTTGCCTATCCGGGGCCGTCTCGGTGGGACTCAGCGATGCTACTTGGCGGAAGTCCGAACACTGATGAAGAGTGCATGCTTAGGACTGTTCTTGGCGGTCGAAACACATATGCATTTAGAGAGGCCCTTCTTCGCGCTTAACGTCGTCGATGAGAATTGTTATACCTCTTGAATATGAAGTGTGTCTGACAGGAATGCGAAGAGTTGAGATCAAGAGGGTATTGACAGACAACTCATCAGCAGTTGAATGATTGCTGGCGATCAGATTCTTTGTGCGTCCTGTGCTGGGAGTCAATCGCCCAGAGAGCATTCCTGAACCTGATATTGTCTGGTTATGGAAGCACTTATTGCACTATTTTTCATTGCCTTTTTTGGTTTTGTCTTCTTCTGTTGGTATCTCATCGCAATAGCAGCAGGAAAGGTAATTGAGGGTGCAATCGATATTGCTGACACTGCGATACAACGCCGGCAAGCCCAGAATGCAGTACAGGCTCCAAGGCAGAGCGTCGCGACCACAGGATCTGTGTCGCGCGGGCAGTTCGACTTTCAATCACTACTTCGTCGTCAGGCGACACCAGAAAGCGTACCGGGAACTCAAATATGGCTGGACACATTAAAAAAAATCGTAGGACTTCAAGTTGCTACTAAGGCCGTCTATTACTACAGCATTGGTATGTATTCGTCCCCTATAACACTCTTGGAAAACGTGACTGTTGAGAACTGTTACGACGCTTCTTTGTACGAACTGTTGATGAAGTTAAAGGGGGCTGCACAGGGAAAACCTGAAATGCCGGGTGCTGGCCAGCAGAGGGCATTAACGGCAGGGGATCCTAGCCAAGCGCCATATAGCTCGGTCTTGTGGGCAGTTGAGAACGGCCATTATGACCAACAAGTAATTGAGGGTTTGAAACAACTCGTTTGGATGTCACTTGACACCTGATTCGTCAGGGGTTGATGCGACAAGGCATGCGCTTGATGCCATTAATGAAGTTGCTCTGTAGGTAAGCAGGCTCTCCTGTGATTTGCAGGTTGGGCATGCGCGTATAAATTTCATTAAACATCACGCCCAGTTCGCGACGTGCCAAGTTGGCGCCTAAGCAAAAGTGGGGCCCGCCAGCGCCAAAGCCCACTTGGCCAGGCGCAGGTGCCCGAGTGACATCGAAGATGTACGGATTTTCGTATACCTCTTCGTCACGGTTTGCCGAGTTGTACCACATCACAATCTTTTCGCCTTGCTTGATCTTGACGCCGCGAATTTCGGTGTC
>JAEMRC010000131.1 GCA_016463545.1 Ilumatobacteraceae bacterium | reverse complement strand
TTGGCGTTTGTTCAGGTCAAAAGCAGTGTCGGAAGCGACACATAAGACCTATTTATCTAGAGGCGCAATATTGACTGCCTCGTACCCACCCAGTACCGGCCAGATCTCACAGGTCACTTTGGCCCCAATGTTTATCTCGCGGGACTCATCATTGATCTCGATGCAATGAAAGCGATATGACTCACCTTGCATCGTAAGGATTTGTCCGAGACCAGATGCCGAGTCAAAATGACTGACTTCACCGTTGACTGCAATAAAAGATTGGGGCATCTGCGGAACTTGATTTTTGACTAATGGACAATTTTAGAGATAGGGATTTCGAGCAAGTCTGTCGCTCCAGCATCTTTGAGGTCTGGGATCAAAACATTGATGGTTTGCTTGGGTACGACAGACTCGACTGCATAGTCACCAGAAGCAAGACGAGAAACAGTCGGTGATTTCGCTGATGGCAACACTTTAAGAACAGCTTCTAATTGCGCTTCAGACACATTGAGTTTCACCAACACCCGCCCACGTGCCTCGAGTGTTCCGTTGAGCAGCGTCAAGAGTTGCGACATCGCATGACGCTTTTGGGGATTCTCTGCGGCCTCTGGATGTGCGATGAGTTCGGTGTAGCTCGTCAATATTGTGTCGATCACGCGGAGTCCTGCAGCTCGCAATGCTCTTCCGGTCTCGGTGATATCAACGACGCAATCAGCAATGTCTGGAATCTTTGCTTCACTCGCTCCGTAACTCAAACGAATATCGGCTTGCACCCCGCGTGCTGCAAAAAAACGCTTTGTCAACTCTGGATATTCGGTACTGACTCGGACACCAGCGCCAAGGTCGTCAACAGACTGAGCAGGAGAATCTTGAGCAACAGCCACAACGATGCGCACTGGATTGTCAGTGACTTTGGAATACTTGAGTTCGCCAAGACTCACGACATTGCTCGATGTTTCTTCGATCCAGTCACGTCCGGTGATGCCGATGTCAAACAGACCCTCTGCTACATATACGGGAATCTCTTGGGGACGCAAGATACGAACGTCGGCCACTCGAGGATCATCAATTGTCGCCTTGTAGTCAACAGATGATGACCGTCGAATTTGAAGGTCGGCCGCCTCAAACAACTCAAAGGTTGCCTTTTCAAGTGAGCCTTTAGGAATGACGATTCGAAGCACCTAGCAAGACTACCGATATCACCCTCCTGCTCACGAGGGATTAAGCGTCAAACACGACTTAGTGCTCTGTGGGCGTTTGGTTCAGCAATGACACGGCATGCTCAAGTACATCAATGATGCACGCCAATTGCTCAACACATCCAGCAGGCGAGCCAGGCGTATTGATAACGACCGCGTTCTGGATAATGCCTGCTATCCCTCGCGACAATCGACCAAGTGGATTACCAGCCCGCATCGCTTCAGCCAAACCAGGCGCTTGACGATCAATGACCATCAGTGTTGCCTCGGGGGTGACATCGCGGGGAGAGAACCCGGTTCCGCCAGTTGTGACAATAACTCCAGAAAATTCGTGAGCCATCTCCCGCAACGACTGAGCAACAGGTTCTTGGCCGTCGGGACACACGCGATGTTCTTGAACATCAAAGCCTGACGATGTCAAGTACTCAACGAGTGCGCGTCCAGACACATCATCACGAGTACGCGCGACGACACCGTCGCTCACGGTCAGTACCTTTGCTCGCGTTTGTGTCATAGATCAACCGTACCTTTTGTTATATGCCAATGTTGTCGCCAACAACAACGCGTGCGCCTCGCAGCCAGTCTTGAGCGGTCATCGCCGCCTTGCCTGCAGGTTGCACTCGAAGAATCTGAACAGAGCCGCTAGACGTTGCAATGGTGTCCGAAGCAACAAACTCCCCGACTTTGCCGTTTTGGTGTGGCTGTTGGCATGCTTCAAGAATGCGCAGTCGTTGTCCTTTGTGCTCACAATATGCAGGTAGTGCTCGCACCTGGCGACAGATCTGCTCACTGGATTGCTGCCAGTCAATCAACCCCTCTGTCGGAGAAATTTTATGAGCGTACGTTGCATCTGCGCTTTGCGGCGTTGCGTGCACAGGCCATCTTGTCAAGACATCTATTAATGCATCTGCGCCGAGCAATGACAGACGAGTTGTGAGTGACTCCGATGTATCAGAGTCCAAGATTGGTGTCATGGATTGAGCGAAAACGGCTCCAGTGTCAAGTGTTGCCTCGACATCCATAATGCATACTCCGGTCTGGCTATCCCCTGCCAAGATTGCACGCTCAACGGGTGCCGCGCCGCGCCAACGCGGCAACAGCGAAAAATGAACGTTGATCATCGAAAGATGCTCCAAGATGTCAGCAGAAATAATGCGGCCATATGCCACGACCACTCCAAGAGTGCTTTCTTTAAGCGTCAGCAGATCGGAGATATTGTGAGTGACAGTGAGACCGTGCTCAAGTGCACGCATCTTGACGGGTGTTGGACTCAGCAATGATCCCCTGCCACGTTTCGCGTCGGGTTGCGTGACAACAGCTTCGATGTTCGCACCTGCGGCGACAAGAGCATCTAACACAACAACGGCGGGCTCAGGTGACCCGAGAAACACCAGCGTCGGCAGATTGTTCCTGCTTGTAGCCACCATTGCGATAGCGCTCTACTTCAGTCCAATGTGTTTGGATTCACCCAGCGATGTCGACTCTTGGGACATCTTGCGATATTCAATCAAACCTTCTTTGCGTTGTTCTTCTGACATGCGATCAAACATCAAAATTCCGTCCAAGTGATCGAGTTCGTGCTGGAATAAACGAGCAAGCAGTTCATCAGCCTCGATCGTGATGGTGTTTCCCTCAAGGTCGAGTGCCTCGAGATGAACCTCTTTGGGGCGAAGAATCTCCACATACAAACCGGGAATGGACAAACATCCTTCGTCGTACACCCATTCACCACTTGATTCGACGATACGTGGATTGATCAAGGCCATCGGATGTTCGTCGACGTCGTAGACAAAGATTTGCTTTTGTACGCCGATTTGCGGGGCAGCCAATCCCAAACCAGGGGCGCGGTACATGGCTTGCAACATGTGGTCAACCAGGCGGACCAGTTTGCCGTCAATGTTGTCAACGACCGCAGCCTTGGACGCAAGCACGGGGTCGCCATATGTTCGTATGTCATAGGCCATGTCTGACAGGCTATCTAGAAGAAAGACACCGATGCCAGAACCAACTCCCACTCCCCCCTCTCATTATTTTGATGAAAACCCAGTGGCTCCCAGTGCCGAATCCACTTTTGTGGTGCGCGGCCCAATACGACACCTCACATTGACAAGCGATCGCGCGACTTTTAGTCACGGTTCCCTTGATCGTGGAACAAAGATTCTTTTAGAAAATATCGGCGACACAACAGTGCTCCCTGATGGAGACTTGCTGGATCTGGGCTGTGGTGTCGGACCAATCGCGCTCACCTTGGCGCTCAGAAACCCCAACAGAACTATTTGGGCGATTGATGTCAACGAACGAGCGTTGGCGTTGTGTGAGCGCAATGCTCGAGACAACTCGCTTGACAATGTGCGGGTGTGCCATGTGGATCAGTTAACACTTCGTTCTGGACCAGCACAATTTGCTGCCATCTGGTCAAACCCACCAATTCATGTTGGCAAACCCGAACTTCATTCAATGCTCTTGCGTTGGCTTGTCTGTCTAGCACCCGGTGGATACAGCCGTCTCGTAGTCAACAAAAATCTCGGAAGCGACTCGTTGCAAAAATGGCTAGAAGACGAACATTACCCAACTCAGCGAGTTCTGAGCAGATCTGGATTTCGGATACTACAAGTGAGCCCTCGCACTATTTAGTCACATCCGTGACGGATCGATGCGTACACGAATTTTTTCTGACACAGTCTGACGCAACTGCACAAGATATGTCACCAAGTCATTACGACGTTCAGATTTAACAAGATAGATATTGCTCGCCTCGTCTTGTTTCTTTTTCACATTGCCCAGAGTCGCGATTTGTATGCCAAGCGCCTGAGGTGGTTCGTCAACCAGTCCTTCTACAAGGGAGCAATATGCAACAGGAGGCAAGGCCATTGAGCGTCGTCGCCCCGCTTCGGAACGCAGCAGCACCATGATGGCTTCTTGAATGTGGGGAGCATCTGCTTTTTGTATCGCCTGAATCAATGGATGATCAATTGCTCGCGTCTGCACGATAATTCGTCCGTGTATTCCGACAACTCGTGCTGCGCGCACCAATAACGCCAACGTGTCGGCCAACGCAGACAAACGCGGAGCCATGAGTTCGGCGTCAATGTCCAAGAAAACGACAACATCAGCGGAAGAGACTCGATACAGCAGTGCTTCTGTGCCGACATAGGCGCAACTCAGGTCAAGTTTGTCAAGC
>JAEMRC010000130.1 GCA_016463545.1 Ilumatobacteraceae bacterium | reverse complement strand
CTTGGTCGAGTTGAAGAACCAGTCTTTCGGTGGGCGTTGTATGACCGTGAACCATTGGAACAGTGGGGAATAGGCACGACCACATTGCTTGGCGATGCGTGTCACCCAATGCTTCCGTTCATGGCGCAAGGCTCTTGTCAAGCAATAGAAGATGCAGTAGTTCTTGCTCGGTGTTTGTCAGACGTAAGCACGAGTGATGCATCTAACGCATTGCGTAGATATGAAGATGTTCGCCAAGGCCGTACGGCACAGGTGCAAACGTCGTCATTCATGAATAGAGATCTATTTCATATGGTTGACGGCCAAGAGCAGAAAGACCGAGATATGTTTTTCTCGATAAGCCCACCGGGAATGTCAGTCCTCGATTGGGTGTACGAGTACGACGCACTCACGGTCGCTGTCTAGTGAGAGAGGGTTTCTACTGATGCAAGGGTCCAGCCGTTACCGGCGACGCCATCTGATAGCCAATGCCGCAGCACCAAGGTAGCCCTCACGTCATCTTCGTTGTAGGTGAGGAGCTTGTCTTGCATGTCGTCAGCATCACCAGGAACAAGTCCACACGCAATCTGATACCACATGATTGAATTCCCACCGCCGGCGTCGGCGGCGTGCCACGAAAATCCGGCAAGTTTGGCAACGTCTTTCAAACTCGTACGCCGAGTGGGCCAGAGCAATGGTTTGGAAATTTCATACAGGTCTACCCAATACGGCGCGGCACCTAGTTCGGTGATTTCATCGGGAGTTGGAACCCCAGCAACGTGTGCGTTCCGGGTTGAGGCCTCGCGCATGCGGGGCAATTCGGCAATCTTTCCTGAGTAGCAGTAGATATTTGCAGTTTTACCATTAGCAGACGCTTCGTTAAGCAATTGATGGATCCATGACCAAAAAGCAGCGAACTGTCGACCTTCTTCATCTGGGTCGTCGCGATTGAAGAAATGAAATGAAACGTATTCACCGGCATCGTACGAGCCGTCTGGTTTTTTGCGTGAGACATACGCTCCAAATAGATACACAACATCATCATTTTCGATATCAAAATCAATCTCTATGTCTGCCCGAGGAATAACTGGAATTGAACTATCTCGTGGGTAAAACGGATATTTTCCGTTGAGCAAATGAACGCGTGCCGTGTCGATGTTTTCTGAAAGTGCTTTGTACATCGGCACTGCCAATGTCGCTGAGTCAAGTGTGAGTAAATCGGCAACCGTGGCAACTCCAAGTTTTTGAAGTTTGTCAAGTCGCTTGTCAGACATCTTTGGCAGTTCCGATAATGTCATTGACGGGTCGTCAGAGGCGATAGCGAATAATTCGCTCAGACTTGGCTCAAGTTTCCAGTTATTTGCAGCAATTGACGTTGCTGGGTCGAGCGCAGCAAGTTGTGGACTTGTCGTAATGCCAGTTTCTGCAAGTTTTGCTACATGACTCACAGTCACTCCAGGCAGAAGAGATACATGTTGCTCCTGTACTAACTCCGCTTCACAGATGTCGTGCCAGGCGCAATCTTGGCACTCTTTTTTGTATACGGGTCGGGTACACGCCTCAAGGTCGTCACGCATCGCGAGAATTGCATTCCATCGAAGTGTCGACTCGTGGTTAAGAGTTTTAAGAGGTGACTCATCGCCCTCGTCAAGAACCATCCAAGTGAGGTTGTTGTCTTTGTCAATAATGCCCCCGACTGGTGCAATGTCGGGCGCATAGCCGAGATCAACAAGCATCAACCAGTAGTGAGCAAGCTGCAGATTGTGGTCTTCCTTGGGCTTTCCAACGCCAATGTCTTTGAGGACTTGATTTTCAAACCAGGGCTCTTGCAGAGTTGATGTCGCCCGCATTTCGTGTCCACTTCCGTCAAGCGGTTTTGAATTCTTTACGTCGACTGGAATGTATCCCCACTTACCGTTACTCATCTTTTGGTCGCCATGACGAATGAGCACATCGGGTCGTCCCGAACGATGATTGATAGTGGGAAGAGTGGGCCCGATAATAATGCGATCACCGCGATCGATGGCGCGAATAGTTGCGCCCTCTGTGTCGGCACCCTGGTCACGCAATGACGTGACTTTGTGCAGACTCTCTAGAGTTGCAAAGACACTCGCTTCAAAGAGATAACCCTGATCAAAAAGTAGTTGTAGTTGAGCACTTGGAGCACGCCGTACCGAAGTGTCGATGCTCGTGTCGCGATTATTGACTTCGCGATGGGCACACCCAATGGCAAAGCGTGAGTCTGCGATATCTGTGAGATGAAGTTGTGACTTAGACAATGAGGTTCCTTTTTTTATGATATTGCCAGAATGCAGTGTGTTGAGCGTGACCGCGCCCGACGATGTCTCCGCGGCCAAGTGCTTGATCGGCAGCGGGTAGATGAGAGTCCAGAGTCTCGCCCACGTGATCGCGAGTGATAAAGACACATGCCGATTGATGACGAGAAGCCATTACGCACAAGCGACCGGTCTCTAGGTCAAATGCACTTGGAGTTTGAACGCCAGACAATGGATGAACTGCAATCATCACGGCGCGCTCTAAACCCTGCCATCGTTCGGGGGTCGTGACGCTGATTGCATTTTTGCCAACGAGATTGGCAGGCAAGCATGCTTGAATTGCAGAGTTCATTTGGTTGTGCGTGGAGACAATTCCGATGTCGGCAGCCGTGAGTCGACGAGGTGCCGTGGTTTCATCGGAACAGGTCGAGATCTCGCAGCCCAAATTAAGAAGACGTGAGACAAAGTCTGCTGCCACTTGTGCCAACTCGGTGTCGGTTTCAATTGGAGCTCCGTCAGCGCCAGTGGGGTGTGTGTAAATGACAGTTGAACTATCACTCAAAGCCAGAATTGCTTGGTCGACACGCGAAGTAGATGTCTTTTCGGTGGGACGCAGGAATCGTTCTCCTTTTGTAGCAAAAGCAGTGAACGGAAAATCGTAGAAGAATTTTACCAACTCAACCGCATCGTCTGGCAGACGCCGACATGTATCGAGCTCTAGCAGTGTTGTCACTGCGCGGAGGTCTGGGTTTTCCAAGACAATTTCAGGTGCCGGTTTGTGTGGTGCCACTGGTGACACCTCCCATCGATCGACAGCGATAGTGACGGTGGGTGGAATTTGACCAGGGTCACCGATCATGATGTAGCGATCAGAAACATCGCGCAGGCTAAGAAAATCAGCCCACGTCATTTGCCAGGCTTCGTCAATGAATAAGACGTCGTACTCATTGATAATTTCGACGAGCCCAAGTTTTGCCACTGTGCCAATAATGATGGATGCCCCTGGAAGAAGTTGGTCTTTGTTGCATGTGATTGTGACGTTGGCTTCGAGAGTGCTTGGTCTTTCATACGATTCGCTAGAAAATCGAATAATTTCATCTTTGGGGAAGCGCTTGCAGAAACGATTACATAAGTCGTCTACTTGATTATTTGTCTGTGCAGCAATTGCAATACGCAGATTGTCGTGGACTGCGCCGTCAAGCGCTTCGAGCAAATTGAAAGACTTACCAGAACCTGGGGGAGCCTTCACCACGCAAATGCGACCAGTGCCACGCACAAATGTTTGTAGATTTGTGTAGATAGGCGTGCTCATGCGTTGTCTCCGGACGCCAGAACTGGGCCGTCATCATCGAGCGCTGCGTGACGACGCGACCTAATGACAATAAGGTCGGTGATGTCTGAGCCAGATGTTTTTTTCTTGAATGTCATGGCTGCTCTGCGTTCGTCAATCTCAAATGGCATTTTGTCGACCAGGATAAGAACCTTGCCCCGCCAGTCTTTACTGGTTGGGATCATTCCGTAGATACCTGCATTTTTCTTTGGACGTGTCCATTTTGGTTTCAAGATCATGATGCGGTTATCGAAGTCAATGTCGCGCACTTCGAACCCTACTGATGGGGTGCCAGCAATAACTAGGTTGTCGCCATTTTTTAAGGTTGGTAATTCGGGATATGAAAATGTCACTTTCCATGAAGGCGTGTCTGTGGCGACAGCGGTGACCGTGCAGATGACTCCGTGACCTGCAGCGAGTTCTTCGCGTTGTAGTTCACGATCGCCATGCACCAGTGCGTGTCGAGTTCGTTGGTCAGCAGCTGTACGCATTTGATACGCCCAACCAGCAGATCGGGCACTGTAATCAGTAAATACATTTGGCCAAAATGGTTCTTGCTCGGCGTATTCAGAGAGTGCTTTTTCGCCCCAATTTATATAAAACTGTTTTGCCGATTCGCTGCGCAGTGCCACGAGACCAGAGTTGGGTAGACGTTGGTCATCGCGCAGCTTTTGTGCAGCCTGACGAACAAGATTCCATCGGGTGGTGAGCTCTTGAGAGAGCGATGCATGGATCTTCTTTGCAATCTTTGTGGCTTCTGTGTCGCTGTTTTGTTTTTGTGCGAGGCCCCATGAAGTGACTAGGGGCTTGAGAACTGTGCGTTCGAGACTGGGGTCCAACACCGT
>JAEMRC010000038.1:15409-17484 GCA_016463545.1 Ilumatobacteraceae bacterium | reverse complement strand
CGGCTGCAATTGGTGAGGTATATGGCAAAGCCGTGCGAGGTCAAGATGACCGCTACAGAGATTGGTGCGAACTAGCCCACTAATCCACAGACTGTGGACAATAAAGCGCCCATCCACACGCTTTCCCCACTTTGTCCACAGGAAAATCCACAACTGGTGTTGACGAAACGCTCCAGAGGGGCGAGACTATGACCATGACGAATCAAACCATCACACCTGCCGCTGGGCAACGTGTTGCTTCGTCAACCAACGCAATCATCATTATTCTCTAGCGCACGTCAATCCGACGTGCGCCACAAGCCGCCCAGCAGGGCGGCTTTTTCATTCCCGAATATCAACTGGAGCTGATCATGAGTACACAACACAACACACAACACACTCCCGAACAGGTGGAAGTTTTTGACACCACATTGCGCGACGGCATGCAAGTCGAGGGCGTCTCGGCAACTGTTGCCGACAAACTTCGTATCGCTGAACAACTTGATTACCTTGGCGTGCATTTCATTGAGGGTGGTTGGCCTGGCGCTAATCCTAAAGACATTGAGTTTTTTGCGAGAGCGCAAACTGAACTGCAGTTGCGTCATTCGACTTTGGTTGCTTTTGGTTCTACTCGTCGTCCAGCCGGCAAAGTAGACGATGATGCAACTCTGCGCAACTTGATTGAGGCCAATACGTCGGCTGTGTGTATTGTCGCCAAGAGTTGGGACTACCACGTTGAGCAAGCTCTGCAAACGACACTTGATGAAGGCATCGCAATGGTCGCTGACTCTGTGGAGTTTCTTACAGGACATGGACGTCGAGTGCTGATTGACCTCGAGCATTTCTTTGATGGGTATAAGAACAATCCAGAATTTGCACTTCGAGTGATTGAGGCTGCAGTGATGAAAGGTGCAACCCACTTAGTGATGTGCGACACCAATGGTGGTTCGTTGCCGCACGAAATCGAGCGCATTGTGGCTGCTGTACACACTCATGTCGGAGGCGATGCCATTTTGGGAATCCATTGTCACGACGATGCTGGTTGTGCTGTTGCAAACTCGATGGCTGCGGTGACAAGTGGCGTGCGCCATGTGCAAGGAACCCTCAATGGACTTGGCGAACGAACCGGTAACGCAAACCTCACCACGATCATTCCGAACTTGCAACTAAAAATGGGCTACATCTGCTTGCCCGCTGGCAATCTTGAGCGGCTCACTCCCGTGAGTAATCATGTTGCAGAAGTACTCAATCGCCCACTGAATCCGCAGGCACCATATGTGGGTTCATCGGCATTCGCGCACAAGGCTGGTTTGCATGTGTCGGCAATTGTTCGTGCCAAGGATGCGTACGAGCACATCGCACCAGAACTCGTGGGCAATGGCACGCGCTTTGTTGTGTCCGAGATGGCAGGTCGTGCCACGATTCAACTCAAGGCTGATGAACTTGGTCT
Organism: Ilumatobacteraceae bacterium; assembly: GCA_016463545.1. Classification (GTDB taxonomy): domain Bacteria; phylum Actinomycetota; class Acidimicrobiia; order Acidimicrobiales; family Ilumatobacteraceae; genus UBA2093. Next base: position 16,055 of record JAEMRC010000038.1, on the reverse strand, counting down.
TCCGATGGATGGACCAGCAGTTAATCAAGTCATTGATGACCTCAAGCGACTTGAGCACGAGGGGTATCACTTTGAGGCTGCGGATGCATCGCTTGAATTGTTGATGCGACGCGCAGCCGGTTGGGAGCAAGATTTCTTCCGGGTTGAATCAATGCGCGTTATCACCGATGAAGCCACTGACGGACGTTTCACAACAGAGGCAACTGTCAAGGTGTGGGTGGGGGACGAGCGTTTTGTTCATGCCACCGAAGGTAACGGCCCCGTGAATGCCATCGACGCATCGCTTCGAGCCGCACTTACTGCAAAGTATCCGCAACTGTCCAAAGTGCATCTCACCGACTACAAGGTGCGCATCTTGGACGGAGCCACGGCAACTGGCGCAGTGACGCGAGTTTTGATTGATGCCACCAACGGTGACCGCAGTTGGACCACCATTGGCGTGTCAACAAACATCATCGAAGCATCGTGGCGAGCACTCGAAGAGTCGCTTGTCTATGGCTTACTGCACGCGTCAGCCTAAGGTAGGTCGTCATGGCCGCTCCTCAGTATTCACCTTCTCCAGCAGTTGACACCACACGCATTTATGGGTCGCCTCAACATGTTGCGCCCTCATGGACATCTGATCGTCCTGCAGAAATAACAGGTC
>JAEMRC010000038.1:0-15309 GCA_016463545.1 Ilumatobacteraceae bacterium | reverse complement strand
GGTATGTCTTGACGTTGGCATCGCATCTGCGCCCCAAAGTAGTGGTCACAAAAAATGAACGTGTTGAAGATGTCTTGCGAGGTTGCACCTTGATTGCACTGCGGCGGGCATCATTGTTTGGTCGTGCGCCAGTTGTGCATGACCTCACACTTGCACTTACGATCTGGGGGTTTCTTAGTGCTGACGTGCCAGCGGACTTACTTGCAACACGCACCGAACTATTTTCTGGCGTAGACAATGTCTTGCATCACTACTCCCAAGGTCGCACTTTGGCTGACATGGTTCCAGATTCAACATTGCGTTTATCCGTGCAGTTAGTGACTGCTCAAATGCCGATGTCTTGGCGTGCTCTGACCGGTGCCTAATTAGGCATCGAGTGCATGCTGGCGCAGATCGCCAAGCGAACAAAATTCCAGCGCAGCAAGATGAGTGGATGCCAGTTTGACTTGTGGCGCCATTCCGGCCTCGAATGCTTCGTGCCAGCGTGGGGCGCATAGGCACCACTGGTCTCCGGGTTTAAGCCCAGCAAAACCATACTCAGGCATTGGCGTTGAGAGATCGTTGCCGACTGACTTGGAATATTCCAGAAAATCTTTCGTGAGCACCACACATACTGCATGCACGCCAACGTCGTCTCCGCCGACTTCACAGCATCCGGTGCGATAAAAACCTGTCATCGGGTCTGTGCAGCACGACTCAAGTCTTTCGCCCAACACATTAAGTTGTTCTGTTTGAGAGTAGATAGTCATGTCATGTCACCGTGGTGTTGAGAAGTAGTCCGATGGAATATGTTACGCCGCACGCAACCAGCAAAATCAGTACTTGTCGAAGACTCGTGCGCGCAATCGAACGCTCGGCTGACTTGCCGATGAACCCACCGACGATGGCGGCAACGAATACGCCAATCAGAACTGATGCAGTTTTGGCGGCTGCGCCAGATCCGATATACCACGGCAGAACAGGCAAGAGAGCGCCGACAATAAAGCAGATAAACGAAACGGCTGCGACACGAGGAGGTGAGGCCAGATCGTCAACATCAATCCCAAATTCCTCGCGGGCGTGCACAATAAGTGCGAGTTCTGGCTTTGACATCACCTCTTGAGCAGCACTCGCCGCTTGTTCTTTAGACATGCCGTGTCCTTCATAGAACGCTGCAAGTTCGAGTGTTTCAAATTCGGGGTTATTAACAATCTCGCGGCGCTCCATCTCAACTTCGCGCTGAATCAGTTCATTTTGCGCCGACACTGATACCCATTCGCCAGCAGCCATGCTGGCGGCACCAGCAACTGCACCTGCAAGACCAGCGAGCCGCACGATTGATGTGCTGACTCCACCACCCGCGATACCAATTACTAGCGACACGTTTGACACCAATCCATCGCTAATCCCAAAGATTGCGGCACGGGCCAAACCGCCTGAGACAGAACGATGCCCTGGGTGTGGATCTCTAGTGCGTGCCATGCCTTGACCATACTCGTCAGCACTGAATACATGCGTTGCTCTACTAACCTGAATACGAGATGAGAGATGTCACATGACCACAGCCCCACGATTTCGGTTTGCCCCGTCACCCACGGGCTTTTTTCATGTCGGCGGCGCACGAACAGCGCTCTATAACTGGGCCCTGGCACAACATCTAGGCGGCACATTTGTCTTGCGCATTGAAGACACGGACGAATCACGCAATAGCCCTGAGTGGACGCAAGGCATTATTGACGCACTTGGCTGGCTCGGCATCAACTCTGATTCACCTCAGTTCGAGGGGCCGTATTTTCAGTCTCATAATGCCGACAAGCACATTGCTGCTGCACATCGATTATTCGAGCAAGGTAACGCCTATTGGTGTGATCTGACTTCAGAACAAATTCAAGAGCGGGCAAAGGCGTCGGGCAAGCAGGGCTACGACGGATACTCACGCGATAGGGGATTGAGTGCTGGTCCCGGACACGTGCTGCGGTTTCGCGTACCCCAAGGCACAACCATCGTGCACGATCTCGTGCGCGGCGAAGTGGAGTTTGCCAATGACACCATCGAGGACTTTGTCTTGCTGCGCAGCAACGGCTCGCCAATGTTTTTGCTGGCCAATGTTATTGACGACATCGACATGACCGTCACTCATGTTGTGCGAGCAGAAGAACATCTTCCTAACACTCCAAAACAACAAATGGTGTGGGATGCATTAGGCGTGACTCCTCCTATCTGGGCCCATGTTCCGGTGTTAGTCAACGAACAACGCAAGAAGTTGTCTAAGCGGCGTGACAAAGTGGCACTTGAGCAATACAAATCAGATGGCATCTTGGCTGATGCGATGGTGAACTATTTGATGACACTTGGGTGGGCCCCCCACGGTGACACAGAGATTGTCCCTTGGACCACAATGGTTGAGCAGTTTCGTCTTGAGGACGTCAACCACTCACCAGCATTTTTCGATGTCAAAAAACTGGAAGCTTTTAATGGCGATTACATTCGGGCACTGTCACTGAGTGACTTTATTGATGCATGTCAGCCGTGGTTAACGGCAAGCGATGTCGCATGGAGCCCTGCCCAATTCGATGCAGATGTGTTCGCATCAATTGCGTCTTTGATTCAGACACGTGTGGCCGTCTTAAGCGAAGTTGCAAGCATGGTTGATTTCTTTTTTCTCCCTGATGCACCTACGGACGATGCGTCTTGGACTAAAGCCATGACCCCGGAGTGGGCACATGATGTTTTGAACGAATGCGCACGCGAGTATGCAACATGCGACTGGAACCATGATTCACTGAAACTCGTGCTTGAGACAATCGGCACCAACCGCGATCTGAAATTAGGCAAAGTCCAGGCACCACTGCGAGTCGCCATTACTGGTCGCACTGTTGGGCCACCACTCTTTGAAAGTATCGAGTTCTTGGGTCGCCAACGCACGCTTGCGCGCATTGGTGTTGCCTTGCAACGCCTTGGCTGATCGATGGCAATGAAGTTCGCTCGATTTTGCGCTGTTGTTGTGGCTGCCAAAATACTGACGGTGATGGTCTATCTATTCATTACGTTTATATCGGTGCTGAGTGTCGGAAGGTACACAGATACTCAACCTGCTGATGCCATTGTCGTTATGGGTGCCGCACAGTACGACGGACGTCCTTCGCCACTACTTGCCTCTCGACTTGACCATGCTTTTGACTTGTGGAAGAAAAATCAAGCGCCACTTATTGCGGTGACTGGCGGCAAGCAACAAGGAGATCGTTTTACGGAAGCAGAGGCATCACGGAAGTATCTTGAAAAACTAGGTGTTCCACCAGAAAAAATTATTTCTGAAGACACGGGGCATTCAACATTTGAGTCCGTACGAAATTTGAAACCCATCTTGGATTCACGCAAGATTGTGTCAGTAGTGATTGTCTCAGACACCTTTCATATACAACGCAGCGTATTGACATTGCGTGAGTCGGGCTTTCGTGCACGTGGGTCGGCTACATCAACGAGTCCGGTCAGGGGATGGGAAGCGTTCGGGCGCAGCATCAAAGAGACTGTTGGTGTGGGTATTGGACGGCTCATTGGATTTGAGCGCCTTTGGCGCATGACTGGTTAATGATCTTGTGGGTAGTTTTGGCGCGCACCGATACACTTGCGATGTTCCACTGGGGAATGGTGTAATTGGCAACACAGCAGTTTCTGGAACTGTTATTCAGGGTTCGAGTCCTTGTTCCCCAACTAAACCTCTCGCCAGTAGCGGTATCGTATGTTGTGCTACTTGGCCCCATCGTCTAGTGGCCTAGGACACCACCCTCTCAAGGTGGCGGCACGGGTTCGAATCCCGTTGGGGCTGCTCTGCATGTTGGCTCGTTGTTAGTGTTGCTTCGTGCTGACACGACAACACAGACGTTGGACCAGAATCATTTGTCCAGTCGGAATTGTTGTCGCTATGGCGACATCAGCAGTGTGTTCGACAACAGTCCTAGCCCAAGGCGTGCCGGTAGACACCACTTCGACCACGGTGCCGGTTGACACCACTGGCACAACGACTACCACCACCACTACGGTGCCGCAAGTGTCAACGACAGTTGTCAAGCCAAAACCGAAAGTCTTAAAGGGCAAAGATGTCAAGGTTGTCTACAAAGTAAAGACAACAGATCCAGTTGTGTTCATCACGATTGATGACGGAAGTACTGTGACACCATCTTTGGCGAAGTACTTGGACAGAAATAAAATTCCAGTGACAACTTTTGCTGTGTCAGTGATGCTCTGGAAACATCGTGAGTGGTTTCGTGATCGCAAATACATGACGTTTGAGAATCACACCTGGAATCATGCCCATATGACGTTGGTTTCGGCTGCCCAGAGAAAACACGAAGTATGTGGTGCGTCGCAAGTTGCAAGAAATGTAGCAAAGGAGAGTCCGATGTATTTTCGGCCACCTGGTGGCTCGTTTAATAGCAAAGTGATTAACACTGTGGCTAAATGCGGAATGAAGTATTTGGTGATGTGGAACGTAGAGGCAGATGGTGGAGTTGTTCGCATGGCAGGCAGAGGAAAACTCGGGCCAGGTGACATTATTTTGATGCACTACTTACCAAGTCTTGAGAGATCTCTCGTGCATCTTATGGAGCAGATTAAAAGAAACGGATTAAAGCCCGCACTGTTACGGGATTACCTCACGTAAATCCAACTGGTCAACCACACTCTCAAGATTGCGAACGTCACGCACAAGCAGAGCACTAACGGATGCAATCAGTACAACCGAACCTGCAATCAGGAGCGCATCGCGCGCGCCAATCCATTGCGCGAGTGGACCCGCCACGAATAGGCCAATAGGCGCAAACAACATTGAACCAAATGCATCATAGGAACCCACTCGAGAAAGAGCTTCTTGGGGTATTTGAGTCTGGAACGTTGTCATCCAGAGCACAAAGAAGAGCTCGAAGGATATTCCGGCTGCAACTGCGATCACTGCAATGAGCGGAAGTGGTAGCGGGATGGCAAGTGAGAGCACGAGTAAGCCAACGAAAGGCATCCAGATCATGGCAACACGCAACGGGTGCTTGGGTCGAATCTTGAGTGAAATGAGAACACCAGAAATATTGCCGACTCCAAAAGCAAAGAGAAGAATTCCCATGTCTTTTGCGCCACCAAGTTGTTCTTTCATTTGTACGGGGGCAAGGACACCGATGAATCCTTCGAAGCACATATTGATAAATGCAAATGCGACGACGAGCGTGACGAGCCAACGACGCGAGGAGAACTCAGCCCACCCGTCTTTGAGTTGAGCAAACATTGATTCACGAGGCTTCTCTGATTCAGAAGTTGTGGCCACATTTTTTAGTTGCAGAACGAGCAATCCAGCGATGAGAAACGACAATGCATCAATGAGAATCGCCCAGCCTGCACCAGAGATGCTCACGATTGCGCCACCGATGCTCGCGCCAATAGTGAATCCTAAATTGGAACTGAGTCCCTGAATCGAGAGCGCGGACTGCGTGAGTTCAGGTGGAACAATTTCAGGGAGTAATCCAGCAAATGCTGGCCACCACAATGCATTAAGAACGCCAATGACGGCTGCGATTGCGCATAAAAGTAACACTGTGGCGTGACCAGATAAGAACAGGAGTGCCGATGCCCCAACAAAAACACTCCCGATAATGTCTGTGGTACCCACGACTTGGGCGCGGCCGAATCTATCTGCGACCACACCGCCGATCAGCAAGAAGACCACAATGGGCACCATCTGGGCTGTCGTAACAAGGCTCAGAGAAGCCGGAGTTGAGCCAGGCAATCCCAACACCCCAAAGGCCAGAGCGACAGGAGACATGCCGTTGCCGATGTTAGAGATTGCGCGTGCCGTGAGGAGGAAGCGATAGCGCTTAATTTTCCAGAGTGCAGGTAGATCACGGAACATACGTGTCCACAATAGGCTGAACGGATGGACTTGGTGATTGTGTTTTTTATTGCACTCGCAGCGATTGGTGTGTTTTTGATTGCGGCAGGCACAATTGGCAGAGAAGCCCATCGGCTGGACGCATTTTCCCCACGGGTGGTGTATGAGTTTGCAGAGGCAATGGAGTTTGTAGCAGAACGACTCCCAGAGTCAACTCAAGCACGGCTCACCCAAGACGAACTCCATCAATTGTTGTTGGCACATATGCAATGGTTGCGAGCACGAGGTCTGCAGCCCGATCGCATCATGGAGCTTCGTCAAGAAATCACAGATGTTGTGGTGGTTGATGAGACGACTGCGGCAGCATTTTTGCTGGGCGAGGCAGAAAAGATTGGCGTCACCGTGCTCGATGATGTCGATGTCGTGCAGGTTGTCGATGCGCATCTTGAATACTTTGCTGCAATCGGTGCAGTTGGTCCGCAGACATCATTGTAAAAAAGTTGTGATGACTAGATCATCATGTTGAATTGGCTCACCACACGGTATGCAAGATCAGTGTCACCTGTTGCGCTCCACTTGTGTTTGCTGTCATCAGCAGTGACACGACCTGTCGCAAGTTGAAAAAAAGTAGTGCTATCAAGACTGATAGTGGTGAGTGCGTCAGTTGCGGGGCCATCTGAGACAGCGCCACGGCCGTTAGTGATGGTGCAGTGCAGTGAATGGGGTACAGGTGCAGTGATGTTGAATGCGACGGTTGCGCCTTCTGGGGCGCCAGCACGTTTGCCAACAACAATGGGGATCGTGCGAATGAGTCGATTCAAAGCATGTTTGGCACAACCACCGGCTTCGTTTCCGATGATGCCTGTTATTCTGCGCATCTCTTGTTCGTGCAACCAGCAGTCCATAATGCGAATGTGCAAAAAGTCTGCCACCGTACCTGGGCCAGTCGGGGTCATTGTTTCGACAGCAAAATATGCATCGTCGGCATTGCGCAATGTGTGAAGTCGAAGGGCAACGATGTCGTTCCACTCTGTGAGCACTTGTGCACCAGAAGATGACCGACGAGAATCGACATCGTTTTCGTTGTTGGCTCCTATGGGGTTTTTAATGTGATCTGCTGACGCAGCAACATGAGTTGATGGCGGGAGTCGCTGCATCATTCGTTCACCGCCAATGAGATGCGAGAGTGTGTCTTGCACGGTCCAGCCAGGCAATTCCGAGGGCATTTTCCATTGCGTCTCGGTGAGTTGAGCGCCAAGTGCGCTCGTTGATGTCCATGTATTTTCTAATAGGTCAATAAGGTCGGTGGGGATCATAGAAGTCTCTTTGGTCGAGTTGTGTTTATGGGGCAGGGTTCATGATTGTCGGCCATTGACGTGCTTCGAGATATGGCTTGAAGATATTGCCGATGACTTGTAGATCATTGTTTGTCTTTGGAGTTTTGATTTCGAATAATCCGGGAAACTTACTGTAGGCAACGGTCATATCCCACAGTTCAAGTGCTCTGTCGGCGGGTGGTACTGGCACAACAACTGGACCAAAGACTGCGCGTGCGCCCGGGATGATGATGATTGGTACACCAAACCCCGCATGAATATTGACAGCATCATCATGATCGCGACGAACATCGTCATGCGTAGTGGGATCAGCAAGTGCATCGTCCCATGCGTTGGTCGGAAGATCGGCTTCTGACAAAAGTTGCATAGCAACAGTTCGGTCGTATGGGCGACGTCCTTCGATATGCAAGGCTTTTCCGCAGACGTCGTAGTGGCGGTCGCACCAGTCCATGCTCTGTCGACGCAACCAGGCCGATACTCGCATCTGTGACCATCCGTATGCGATCTCACGTTCCCACGGATGCTTAGAGTCACCCGTTCTGTTCATTTCTTCAAGACTAAAGAAGCGCCAGTTGATAGAGAATCCAAGTTGCTCGCGTACGTCGCGGATCCAGAGTGATGTTTGATATGCGTATGGACAAATTGGGTCAAAGAAAAACTCGATGTGTGTTGGCTGCTCTGTTGCTGCGACCATTTTTGCTCCTTTGTCAGTAAGAGATACCGTACGCCTAGAACGGCCCCGTCACGCAGTTGGGGCTATCGTGGAACACATGGAACGGCCTGGACGATTTGAACATTCCCGATACTTGGGCGATAAGCGCACGCAACTGGTGTATGACCTAGATGAATGGTCAGATGTTGGCATCATTGACGACATCGTGGAGTCTGGTGTGGGTTTGAGTTTTGGACCAGACACGTTGGCGGAAGCTCGCAATCGTGGATATACGCAAGCCACATCTGGTGCATCGCGTCGCCATCGCAAGCCTCGTGCGTGATCGCCTACAAAAAGTAGATGTGCTGAACCACTAAACCAATGGGGGACATGAACGGAACATTTCAATCGGGCGACTTGACGCTCAGTCGATATTTGGTGCGGCCCCCTGGACGACACGTCAATCTTCCTGCAGTGATTCTGTGTCACGGATTTCCGATTGGTCCACTCGATGCTCGTCAGTCGGCCACTACTTTCCCTCAACTCATTGATCGCATCGCCAACGATTTGGGCTGGGCTGCAATGACGTTTACATTTCGTGGTTGCGGCGAGAGCGAAGGTGATTTTTCGTTGCAGGGATGGATCGATGACTTGCGAGCGGCAATCGATCACATCGAAGAAGAAGTTGCGCCGGTTGGAGTGTGGCTCATCGGAACAAACACTGGGGGCTCGTTGGCATTGTGTGCGGCTGCTGACGATCCACGCGTGCGGGGATGCGTCCTGTTGGGTCCACGTGCCGACTTTGATGACTGGGCGGATCAGCCACGGCGGTTTCTAGAGCACGCGCGAGAGATAGGTGCAATTCGTCACCCGTCGTTTCCGCCTGCGTTTGATGAATGGACTCGCGAACTACGACGATTTCGTCCGATTGATGCTGCGAATCGTTTCGCGCCGCGACCATTACTCGTCATGCATGGTGCCGACGACGAGAGCGTGCCGATCACAGACTCCCGTTCGCTCGTCGAGTCACACGGCGCCGCAGAACTTCGTGTGATTACGGGTGCTGGTCATCGATTGCGTCACGATCCACGAGCAATCGCTGTGCTGATGGGGTGGCTCGACCGTCAGCGTGTGACGGCTTAGTGAGTGCTGTGTCCGGTGGGGTGCGCAACATGCCATGCGTATGCCGATGAAATGATGTCATCGAGTGAACGTGTGGCGACAAACCCTAATTTTTCGGCTGCCAAGATTGTTGTGGCGTAGCACTCAGACGGATCACCAGCACGTCGCGGTTGAATGACATGTGGAACAGGCTTTCCGGTAATGCGTTCTGTGGCTTGAAGAATTTCTAACACCGAAGTTCCGTGACCGGTGCCAACATTGCAGACCAGAGTTTGTCCGCCATTGGATAAATAGTCAAGTGCTGCTACGTGTGATGCAGCGAGATCTTCTACGTGGATGTAGTCACGCACACCTGTTCCGTCTGGCGTGGGGTAGTCATTGCCAAAAACATTGAGTGCAGGAGACGCACCCAAGACTGCTTTCATGACGTGCGGCATCAGATTTTGAGAGAAGCGCCAGTCTTCTCCGAGTGTTGAGTCACTGCTTGCTCCTGCGGCGTTGAAATATCGCAGACTGACGCTACGCAAGTTGCGCGTTTGGCCATACCAATGCAGCAAGTGTTCAATCATGAGTTTTGTTTCGGCGTAGACGCTTTCGCAGCGAACTGCGGATGCCTCACTGACTGGAACAGAATCAGGTGTGCCATAGATGGCTGCAGTTGATGAAAACACAAAACGAGTCACTCCACATGCAGTAATTGCGTCGATGAGTTTTTGTGAACCAGTGACATTGTTATCGAAATACTTGCCAGGATTTTCCATTGATTCGCCAACAGCTTTGTAGGCGGCAAAGTGAACGACTTCGTCAATGTCATGATCGCGACAGATTTGAGTCACAAGATCTGTATCGGCGACATTGCCCACAACCAGGGGAGTGTTGCCGACGGCTGCAGCATGACCGTTTTCGAGTGAGTCAAGCACCACGACGGATCGACCTGTTGACCGCAAGAGTCGAGCGGTGATGGAACCGATATATCCAGCACCGCCGGTCACGAGGGTAGTCATACGCCAATGACGCTATCGCAGGGGCTTGTCTTGCTTGTCTCGCCCTGCTGCTTTTTGCGCTTTTTTTGTTGCCCGCACCTTGAGTAGGGTCTCGGGAGACGTGATGTCGGCAACCGTGCGGAACTTGGTGTCGCCAAACTCGCCAGCAGCAGCTTTCCAGCCAAGCAGTTTGATGTCCATGCGTTTAGCGATGAGTGCAACAAAGATTTGTGATTTTTCTTCTCCGTATCCCGGAAGAACGCGAAGGCGAGCCATCAGTTCTTGAGCAGTTGTGATGTCGGCCCACATGTTTTCTGCTTTTCCTTTGTAGTCACGCACAAGTATCTTGCAGACATCGTGAATACGTTTGGCCATTGAGGCAGGAAAACGATGAATTGCTGGCTTTTGTAAACAGATGGCGAGTAAATCATCAGGGTTCATCTCGGCAATTTTTTTGATGTTGAAGTGACCGAGTCGAGTTTTCAATGTGAAGGGGCCAGCAAAAGCCCACTCCATAGGAACTTGCTGATCAAGCAACAAGCCAATCAGTAATGCAGTTGGGTTGGCATTGAGCATGGCGTCGGCTTTTACGTTGCCCGTGATGAAAAGAGTTCCAGATGTTGAAGATGATGTCATATGTCAGTCGAGCACAAGTCCGTGCGCTGCGTCGGGGTCGATGCCACTAGTGGCGATTGCCTGAGCAACAATATCGGACGTCACGCCATTGGTGCCAACAAGAGCGTTGAGAGTGGCCACCACAATATGGGCACTATCGATTTCGAAGTAGCGGCGAAGAGTGTCGCGGGTGTCGCTACGACCAACACCGTCTGTTCCGAGCGAAACAAATGGTCGAGAGACGTGATTTGCAATTTGCTCTGGCACAATGCGCATGAAATCAGAGACGGCAATCACGGGACTGTCTGATTCACCTAGTAGTTGGGCAACAAGTGAGACCTGTCGTTCTTCTGTGGGGTGCAAGCGGTTGAATCGTTCGACTGACATGGCGTCTTGACGCAGCGCTTTATACGAAGTTGCCGACCAGAGGTCAACGCTGATGCCATATGTATTGAGCAATACCGATGCCGCTTCGCGGGCAGCCAGATTGGCGGAGCCAGAAAACACAAGTGACGCGTGAACATGAGCAGTGGGACTTGGTGCCCATTGATAGAGACCACTAGTAATTTGGGCAGTGGTGACTCCAGTTGGTCGTGCAGGCATTGGTTGGTTCTCGTTATAGAGCGCGATGTAATAAAAAATATCTTCTGGTGCATCGCCATACATGCGCTCTAATCCGCTTTTGATAATCGCGCTCACTTCGTAGGCGAATGCGGGGTCATATGCCTGACATGCAGGCACGGTAGATGCCAATAACAAACTATGGCCATCTTGATGTTGCAGACCTTCGCCCTGAAGCGTGGTGCGACCTGCAGTTGCTCCGAGTAAGAATCCTCGTGTGCGTGCGTCTGCTGCTTGCCAGATCAGATCACCAACGCGCTGAAATCCAAACATCGAATAAAATATGTAGAAAGGAACCATCGGAACACCGCGCGTGGCATATGCAGTGCCAGCAGCAATGAAACTCGACATCGCGCCTGCCTCAGTGATTCCTTCTTCAAGTATCTGTCCTTTTGGTGACTCGGCATATGACAACAACAGGGCGTGATCGACTGGTTCGTATTTTTGACCTTGTGATGCATAGATCTTGAGTTCGCGAAACAGTGAGTCCATGCCGAATGTTCGTGCTTCATCGGGAACAATCGGAACAATGCGTTGTCCGATGTTTTCGTCGCGAGCGAGATTGCGTAACAGGCGCGTGAATCCCATTGTCGTGCTCACGCTTTGTTCGTTAGAGCCGGCATCAAACTCTTCAAAGGCATTGTCGAGTGGAAGCGAGATTGGGCGGCGGATGCGCACAATTCGTCGCGGCAACGAACCACCTAGGGCTCGACGGCGTTCCATCATGTATTGGTATTCAACTGAATCAGTGGCTGGTCGAAAATATGGTGGGTCCTCGGCTTCTAGTGCGGCATCTGGGATTTCTTCTTCAAGGTGAAGACGTGTGCGCATTGCGCGCAACTGCTCGAGGTTCATTTTTTTTATTTGATGTGTTGCGTTGCGCCCTTCAATGTCGGGTCCAAGTGTCCATCCCTTGATTGTTTTACACAAAATAACTGTTGGCCGACCTGAACCCAGGTTCTCAACAGCCGTGCGATATGCCGCATACAACTTGCGATAATCGTGTCCGCCGCGTGGCAACGAGATGAGTTCATCATCTGTGAGGTGCGACACCATTTGTCGTAATCGTGAGTCAGGACCAAAGAAATGTTCGCGAATGTAAGAGCCGTCTTCTACTGAATAGCGCTGAAACTCGCCGTCTACAGTGGAGTTCATCTGGTTCAACAACACTCCGTCCATGTCTTGAGCCAAAAGATCGTCCCACTTAGAACCCCAAATGACTTTGATGACGTTCCAGCCTGCTCCACGAAACACAGCCTCGAGTTCTTGGATGATTTTGCCGTTACCGCGCACAGGTCCATCGAGGCGTTGCAGGTTGCAGTTCACGACAAAGACAAGATTGTCAAGATGTTCGCGCGCGGCTAAAGATATCGCGCCAAGTGTTTCTGGTTCATCGGTCTCGCCATCTCCGATGAAAGCCCACACTCGGCTTGCCGATGTGTCGTCAATTTCTCGGTTGTGAAGGTATCGATTGAAGCGAGCCTGATAGAGCGCAGTCAATGGTCCGAGTCCCATTGAGACTGTGGGGAATTCCCAGAAGTCAGACATCAAGCGTGGGTGTGGATAGCTACTGAGTCCGTGACCATCCCGACCAATCTCGCGACGGAAATGATCTAGGTCGTCCTCTGTGAGTCTGCCTTCAAGAAACGCGCGGGCATATACGCCTGGGGCGGCATGGCCTTGAAAATACACATGATCACCTGCATTGCCGTCGTCTTTGCCGCGGAAGAAATGATTAAAACCGATCTCATACAAACTTGCTGAACTTGCAAATGTTGAAAGGTGTCCACCGATTCCTTCTGCGATGTGATTAGCGCGTGACACCATGGCCGCTGCGTTCCAGCGGATGTAGGCACGGATTCTTCGCTCAATATGTTCGTCCCCCGGAAACCAGGGCTCGCTCTCGCGAGGGATGGTGTTGACATACGGCGTGCTCACCGTCGCCGGAAAACTCACTTGGGATTGTTGGGCACGCTCGAGCAGTCGAGAGAGCAAATATCGTGCTCGATTTTTTCCGCTCGCGTCAACGACTGCATCAAGGGAGTCGAGCCATTCCTGTGTTTCGCCAGGATCAGTGTCGGGGAGTTGATGCATTGAACCGTCAAATATCACACTCGCATTGTTACACGATTTACCGTGATGTCAGCCGTTACTTGTCGCTAAAGACACCATCGGGGTGCCGTGATGGTGAATACTTTTGGCGTGGTTCATCCAAATGTCGCCAACGAAGACACAGATGTTGTGGTGGTGTATACCGATGGTGCCTGCTCTGGCAATCCCGGACCTGGCGGATGGGCGTGGGCAGTATCGCCAACTGGTGACCCAATGGGTTCTGGAGGCGAAGCTCACACCACGAATCAGCGCATGGAGGTGAGCGCAGCGTATTTTGCTGTGCAGCACTTTGCTGCGAATGATTGCATTATTCGGATTGTCTCCGACAGCACATATGTTGTGAAATGCTTCAACGACAAATGGTGGGAGGGATGGATTCGGCGCGGCTGGAAGAACTCACAGCGTGAGCCAGTGGCGAATCAAGATATTTGGAAACCATTTATCGAACTCGTCACCACTCGGGGTCGCGTGGAGTTCGTCTGGGTCAAGGGACACAGCGGAGACCCCATGAATGATCTCGTAGATCTGCTGGCGGTGGCCGCGATTGGGTCCGTTTAGACAATTCATGCCCTGACTGCGTAGCCTATGAGGCATGGATATTTCAGGAGTTAGCGCAATTGTCACGGGTGGAGCATCAGGAATTGGAGCGGCCACTGTTCGGGCGCTGGCGGCGCTAGGAGCAAAGGTGGTGATTGCAGACCTTGATCGCCAAGCAGAGCAAGGAAACGCTTTGGCAAAAGAAACTGGTGGTGCTTTTTGTGCAGTTGATGTCACCAAGACACAAGATCTGATTAGTGCTGTTGAGATGGCCAAGTCAATGGGACCACTGCGAGTCTTAGTGAACTCAGCAGGCATCGGCTGGGCACAGCGCACAGTCGGCAGAGACGGACAATACGAGTCTGCTGCCAACATCGACGCATTTCGCAAAGTCATTGAGATCAACTTGATCGGAACATTTGACGCTATTCGTATTGCAGCAACTGCAATGAGCCAAACTGAGCCACTTGAGTTTGGTGAGCGCGGAGCAATCGTCAACATTGCATCTGTCGCTGCGTTTGATGGACAGATCGGCCAGAGTGCGTATTCAGCATCAAAGGGCGGCGTCGTCGGAATGACATTGCCGGTTGCTCGTGATCTGTCAGCGGTTGGCATTCGTGTCAATACAGTTGCCCCCGGATTGATCGATACACCGATCTATGGCGAAGGTGAAGGAAGCGAAGCATTCAAGGCAAACTTGCAAAAGGGTGTGTTGTTTCCACAGCGACTCGGAGATCCGTCACAGTTGGCGTCGATGGTTGTTGAGTGCATCACCAACAGTTACATGAACGCCGAAACAATCAGAGTAGATGGTGGCATTCGTATGCCGCCAAAATGAGTGCTCGCTAGATAGTTTCTCCAACGTGCCGTGACCATTCCTGATCACTTATTGCCAGATGAAAACGATGCTCGCCTGCGTGTTGGGGCGCGACCTTTGCCGATCAATCAGTGGGTGTCTGAAGTTGACGAGCAGTGGCAACACGACATTGATCTAAAAAAACATCTGCTAGCGAGTCGATATGCCGATGTCGTGGGTTGCATTGCCGGAAACGATGAAGCCTGTGAAGAAACTGCTCAGGGTATTGCAGAGTCACTTGGTCTTGCTCAGGACAAAACAAAACGCGGAATCAATGCCTTGGAGGATGTGGTTGCACGCGTGGCAGACGATGTGTGTATCTTGACAATTAATCCTGATGCCGAGTTGGTGTTGTCTGCTGGCGTATTGTGCGCGCCGAACCGCTGGCAACTTGCTCAGAAGTTGGGTCGACCAATGCAGGCGGTTCATGCGCCAGTTGCGCGTTACGACACTGATTTGGCTCGCCCGGTTGATGCGTTTTTGACTCGGTTAGCAGTTGATCGCCCAATGTGGCGCACGAATTGGGGAATCGTCAACGATGCAACTTTTTTTCAACCTCTGATTCCGCAAGCGACACCGCAGATGAGCCCGGGCGATCTTTTCTTGCGCGTGGAGTTTCAGAC
>JAEMRC010000129.1 GCA_016463545.1 Ilumatobacteraceae bacterium | reverse complement strand
CGTAAGCCAGGTGACACCGATATCAAATCAATACGAGATATGGCTGAACGTGGTTCGTGGTTGTTTGTCATGATTGGTCTCTTGTTGCAAGTCGCAGCATGGTTCCTCAGTGTCGCTACGCAATGGCAACGAACGTTGCGCTTAGGGATTCGTCTTTTCTCAGGAGGAATTGTCTTCCTCGGCATTGTTCTTATTGCGCGTAGTCGTATCCCGCAGTCGTCAACCGAAAACAAGGCAGCACTTGAAGCTGCTGCTCAATTTATTACCGACCCGATGGTGACACGGTTTATTGTCCTCATTGTTCTGGGTGCAATTACCGGCGCTGTCGGATTCGCAATGATCCGCAAAGCAACTCCTACGATTTCCTAAACCGTGTGCGGATGTTCAATTCCTGCCGGGGGTGCTAGATAGACCTATTCATTTAGTACGGATTTGGTGCAGCCCCGTGTGCGCTGAATTTGAGAGGCGCGGACTTTCAAACATGGCAGAATTATTATCGTGCAACGCCGATTCACTCAGATAGACGTCTTTTCTAGCACTCCGTACCGAGGTAATCCGGTGGCTGTCGTTGTTGACTGCGATGGTCTAAGCGATGAAGAGATGCAACAGTTTGCAAGATGGACAAATTTGTCTGAGACCACATTTCTCTTGCCTCCAACTAGTACGGCTGCCGATTATCGTGTGAGGTTTTTTACGCCTACAGAGGAATTGACCTTTGCGGGTCATCCAACCCTTGGCTCTGCATATGCGTGGTTGATCCATGGCGGGTCTCCTCGAAGCATTAACACGATTGTTCAGGAGTGCGAAGTTGGCCTTATTAATGTGCATCGCGATGGAAGTTCACTCTCTTTCGCTGCGCCATCGCTTTTGCGCGGTGGTGCGGTAGAGGAATCCTTGCTGGCTGAAGCGGCAACATCGTTGGGTATTCACAGGGATGCAATTATTGATTCGGCCTGGATCGATAATGGTCCTGGATGGTTGGGAATTCAACTCGGCTCAGCAGAGCAGGTGCTGGCGATCAAACCACAAAAGACAAATCTCACATTGGGAATAGTTGGTGCTTACCCAGCGGGGTCACGCTTTGCATATGAAGTTCGTGCGTTCTATTCCTCTGGTGGAGTCACTGTTGAAGATCCTGTTACGGGGAGCCTGAATGCGTCATTGGCTCAGTGGTTGATTGGAGAGGGTCGATTTGTGCCGCCTTATCTAGCGTCACAAGGCTTAGCCATGGGACATGCAGGTGAAGTTCAAGTTTCAATGGATGAATCGAAGCAAGTATGGATTGGTGGCGTAGTTACCGCGTGCATCCAGGGAACTGTTGAGATGTAGGTTTCTCGCTCACATTTACAAGACTCTCTTTTCCTTACTTCTTATTTACCTAGCCAGGTTAAATTGATCGGGCAAGATACCCCCTTTAGGAGAGCCAAGATGAATAGCAAACGAAAAGTCTCATTGTCTAAAAGCGTCCTTGCATTGATGGGGACAGCATTATTCGTTTCTTCCTGTTCGAGCTCATCGACTACATCTCAAACAACAGTTGCCACAGTATCGACTGACATCACGGAAGCCGTTAAAGCTGCTGCGTGGAACCCGACGATCAAAATTGCATACAGCGATGACAGCATCAATTTTCGGCCTGACGGTATTCCAAATCATGAACGCGATGCTTACTACGCTGTTCCTGATGCCGGAGTAATGGTTCCTGATGCAACAACTTCACACATCATGAAGGATCCGACTTCAGCCCAGAAGTATTCGTTTGATATCCCTTCAACTCCAACATTCTCGGTGACTACTACATCAACAAGTTTGGGCTCTATCGGCGTCATGATTTCGGGTGCTGTCTTGTACAACCCATACGAAGGCGACGGGAAAACAGTTGCTATGTCGAGCAACTTCACGATCACCGACGCATCGGGAATTACTGCGTCGTTTGTTGACAAGTGCGCGGGTCACCCCACGCCCGGTATGAACGGCACTGGAGGCGCTTACCACTACCACGGACTACCAGGCTGTGTAACTTCACAAGTTGACATCACCGCAGGACCTTCTCACATCATTGGAATAGCGCTTGACGGGTATCTCATCTATGGGGCGAACGACATCAAGGGCGATGCAGTTCCAGTAAGCGCACTAGACGAATGCAATGGAATAACTAGTCCTACTCCAGAATTTCCAAATGGTATTTACCATTACGTGCTGCCCGGCACAACTGATGCGACATCATCCATTGGTTGTTTTCATGGAGTCGTAGATGCGTCGCAGATCAAACCGATGCCCAATATGGGTCTTATGCCCAATATGGGTCCTATGCCAGATCTTGGTGCAGCCGCAATCAAACTTGGAATAACTGAAGCGGAACTGATGGACGCATTGGGTAAAAAGATGCCGCCAGATTTTATGGCAGCAGCTCAAACACTTGGGATAACGGAAACCGATCTTAAAGCTGCACTCGGTCTTTGACGAATATGGTCAGACGTGAGAAGAGGTTTAAACGGCCCTCTCGCATGTTGATCACGTACGTACCCATAATGCATTATGGTTGGGGCATGGGTGCAACCAGATCCGTTTGTGTCTAATGGGTGAGTGGGAAGTCGGCCTTGCCGTAGCGAGAGATCGCGGAATTATTGACGAAGGTCTACAGAGTCGTCTCATTGCACTTGATTTTGTTCGCGAGCACAAGCAACAGGGTTTTCCTATGCGGATCGCACTGATGTTGCTGGGATCAATCGTGTTACTGATCCCGTTGTTTGCGGTAACTGTTCGTGTACTTGGTCCAGATCCATCACAGCTGCTGATTGCATTCGTGCTGTTGGTGTTGGGTGCGATCACTGAGGGAATTGCGCTTTCGGTGCGGCGAGCGAAATCGCTTGCATTCTTAGCCGGAATCATCGGTTCCTTTGCGGGTGTACCCCTAGGTTTCGCAGTCGTTGTGGCATTGCCCAACGATGCCACTTCAACTACTGGTGCGGTTGGAACGTGTGTTGCTGCAGCATGGTCGTTTTTGTGGTTCAAGCGAACCAAGAGTGGTCTCTCTGTTGCCGCAATGATTGGTGAGACGGCAGTGTTTATTGGACTTGTCAGTGACGTCATTGGTCTCAACACACAAAACACCGGAGTATTACTTTGCGTATTTGGTGTCGTTGGTGCACTGGGTGCAATTCTTGGGCGAATTAAGCCAAGCCTGCCACCTCTGGTTGTCTTGCTTGTTGTGATTGGTGTTGGATCAATTATGCAAAACACTTACGGTGGCAAGATTGTCGCAGTGTTTGGCATCTCGATATCTGCTTTGCTCTTTTTGATGGCTTATAAGCGTTCTGAAGCATTATTGGCATCAGCAACGGCAGTTTCTACTGGAGTGTGGGGCGTAGTGCTGGCCGCAACACTTACATCTGGGGCCTTTGCTCCGATCATCGTTGCAGCATTGGTCGGCGTTGCGCTGATTACGTGGGGCCTTCGACTGTCGCGTTTGCAAAAATAGTCAGCTATCAATAAGTATTGCTCGATGGTAACGATTGATGATTACGGGCGACCAGAGCCCGAACCAGCCGCAGGCGAAGTTGAAACACTTCTTGGGTTTCTTGATTATCAACGCGCGACGTTGAAGTGGAAGTGTAAGAGAGTTAATGCCGCGGGTCTGTCGACCAAGATCGCCGCTTCTTCAATGACGCTTGGCGGACTACTGAAGCACATGGCCTTCGTGGAGAACGAATGGTTTGCCCGTTGGCTACCCGACAATGAGCGACTTGAGCCGTGGCGTTCAATTGATTGGAGTGTGCATCCAGATTGGGAGTGGGAAACTGCCGCAAATGATTCGCCTGCAGCGTTGATGGGTCAATGGCTTGAGGCTGTTGATTTGTCTCGCTCAATTACTAAAGAAGCACTTACGAATGGCGGACTTGAGCAGTTGGCAAAGCGCAAATGGCCAAATGGTGATGCGCCAAGTTTGCGCTGGATATTGGTGCACATGATTGAAGAATATGCACGACACAACGGTCATGCCGATTTGTTGCGCGAGTTTGTTGATGGAGAGACCGGTGAGTAGCAGCGCGCCAACCGCATTTACGCCAGCGGGTGGTTATGGCGACACGTCACAGAGCCGTTACGAGCGAGAGCTTCCTGCGCCAATACTTGGCGATGACGAAGCGTTGGCTGATGGTGTGCCAGATTTGCGCGGCACATGGAAGGTCGCAGAACTCTTGGTCAATGGTGTCGCTGCTCCTGCTGATCACCATTTGTGGGCTCACTTTGAACGGATCGAACAATCGGGAAACCGTGTGATCGTTGTTGGTGGAGGAGTGATCCATGACTTTGCATCGTGCGATGGCACTCTCGAAAATGGTTTACACGATGTGATGGCAATTGATTTCTCGACTCCGTTGCAAGTTGCAGCAAACTTTGAAGATGGCGTGCTGGTCATGCGTCCGCACGGAATGCCAGTTGAAGTCAAGC
>JAEMRC010000037.1:6097-17685 GCA_016463545.1 Ilumatobacteraceae bacterium | reverse complement strand
GGATACGGCGGCGGTCGCTCTGGTGGCGGTCGCTCAGGTGGACGTTCTGATGGTCCACGTCGTGAAGGCGGCGGCGGATACGGTGGCGGTCGCTCAGGTGGACGTTCTGATGGTCCACGTCGTGAAGGTGGCGGAGAACGATCTTCTCCCCGCCCAGCTCGCGTTCAATAGGACAAACCATGCGCGTTATCGCGGGCATGAGTGATCGAATAGCTCTTGGCGATACGGGTCGCTACGCGCAACGAATCGAAGCACTCGGCTATGACGTGTTGCATGTGCCTGAAACAATTCATGACTCCATGGCGGTGGCGCTGCTTGCACTCGAGCACACCACAACACTGCGTGTACAAACAAGCCTGACGCTCGCATTTCCGCGAAGCCCAATGCTCTTGGCATTACAAGCATGGGACTTGTCGCTGATGAGTGGAGGGCGATTTGATCTCGGACTTGCCACGCAAATCAAACAAAATATCGAAGGCCGCTTTGGCGTGCCTTGGAGTTCTCCTGCAGAGCGCATGGGTGATTACGTTGCAGCAGTACGCGCTTGCTGGAATTCTTTTAGCACTGGCGAACCACTCAATGTGCATACCGACAACTACACGCTCACCCGTCTGCAACCATTTTTTAATCCTGGACCACTACCCCATGATCCTCCCCATATCTGGTTAGGCGGCGTCAATGACAAAGCCTGCGAATTGGGTGGCGCTATTGCCGATGGGTTTGTGACTCATCCGACAAACTCGCATCCGCGATACCTTCGAGAGCGATGTCTACCTGCATTACGCAAGGGACAGCAATCCGTTGGTCGTGCAATTGACTCTGTCCCACTTGTTGGTGCAATTCCGATCGTGACTGGTCGCACACCTGATGACCTCGAAGACAGTCGTGGGCATCAACGCGCCGTACTCGCTTTTTTGTATTCGACACCCGCATACCGACGAACACTTGAACTATTCGGCTGGCAAGAACTCGGCGAAAAACTTCAGCACATGACCCGAAAAAATGATTGGGCGCAACTGAGCGAACTCATCACCGATGACATCTTTGAAACTTTGGTCCCTCAAGCCACATGGGCTGACCTTGCATCTGTGCTTTCGTCGTGGTTCTCCGGTCTGCTCGACGGAGTGTTGGTGCAACCGCCGTCTGACCCAGCCCATGATGGCGAGTTTGCCTCAGTTGTGAAGGCGATTGCTGTCATCTAGTGAATGAAAAGCGCTATGCGATAGTTTCTCTTCGTGGGAATTTTTCGCAATCTGCAAAGCGTAATTCGCTTTCGAAAACCTGAATTCTCCCGTAGTCGGCGCAGATTTGCTCGTGCTGCCAATATTGATGACTTAAGAGCGATTGCTCAAAGGCGCCTACCTGGTGGAATATTTGATTACATCGATGGTGCAGCACAAGATGAGTGGTCTGCGCGCAACAACGTCGCGGCATATTCTCGTATCGAACTTCGCCCGCGCATCCTTCGCGACGTCAGTGTGATTGACACCAGCACAGTGCTTCTCAAAAAAAAGATGCCACTCCCTTTTATTCTTGCTCCAACTGGTTTTTCACGCATTGCTCACTCACAAGGAGAACTTGCTGTTGCGAGAACAGCAGACAAGTTTGGGTTGGTGTATTGCCACTCAACACTGGCAACGCGATCGATCGAAGAAGTCGCTGCTGTTTCAAGTGGTGAGCAATGGTTTCAGGTCTACATGTGGAGAGATCGGGGCATGCTGCGTGACATCTTGCAACGTCTTCGTGCCTGCGGATATACCGCACTTGCACTCACCGTGGACACCGCAGTGCTTGGGCGTCGTGAACGAGACGTGCGTCGGGGATTCACTCTGCCACCCAAGATAGGACTCGACACAATTGTTGACGGTATTCGTCATCCGGCATGGACATGGGACTTTATTCGAAATGAACCCATTACCTTTGCAAATGTCGCTACGGACTCACGCGGATCTGGTGGATCAGCAGTCTCGCTCTCCACATATATCAACGAACAGTTTGATCCATCAATCACGTGGGATGCAGTCGAATGGTTACAGGCTGAGTGGAACGGTCCCCTCTTTATCAAAGGCATCCAAGACACGCAAGATGCTGTGATAGCCGCCAAGATGGGAGTCGCCGGAATCATGGTGTCAAATCATGGTGGACGCCAACTAGATGGTTCACCTGCGCCAATAGATCTCATTGAACCAATCGCTCAACTCGTACAGGGTCAACTCACAATTATTTGTGAGGGCGGCATTCGTCGTGGGTCTGATATTTTCAAAGCGCTTGCGCTCGGTGCAGATATCTGTGCAATCGGTCGAGCCCACTTCTACGGACTCGGCGCCGCTGGCGAACAAGGAGTTGTGCGGGCAATCGAGATGCTCCAAGATGAACTGATGCGAACGATGGCACTCAGTGGCGTTCGTACTATTTCTGAAATTACGCGTGACCTAGTGCGTACTTCTCGCTAGCAAAATCATTTTTGCCAGTGCTGCGTAAGTACATCAGCAGCAAGAATCGGATCAGCAATCATCCACCAGTGCCCAAGGCCTTGAAGTGTCACCGTTTTAGCACCACACGCGTCGGCCGTGTTGGCTGCCATCTGGGGAGTTCCGGGAAAATGGTCTTCTGTCGGAATAATGACAAGGCCACGCGGTTGTTGAGTGGTGCTTAGGCGTTCACCAAGAGACTTCATCGCGGGCTGTGCAGCGGAGCGATAGAGAGCCAAGATGCAACGAGCCATCTCCGTATTGAGAGCCGACCCGACATCGTGTGCAATGTCGTGCGTCATTCCCAGACTCATCAATACAGCCACCTTGTCCGATGCTGTCATGTTGATGAAACCATCAATTGCTTCTTCTCCTGCTCCTAGGGTTTGCCACACGCGAGCGTTGTCATGCCAGATGTACTCGGGATCAAGCAATCCGCCGCAATCCGCCGCCCAACTGCGAAGAAGATCGGGTCGCGTTGCTACCACGCCATAGGTATGGCCAGCACCCCAGTCATGTCCGACAAGATCAATGGGACCACCGATATTTTCAAGTTGTTGAATGAGCCATTGGGTGTAACTCGTTTGAGTTGCGTCCCAGCCGGTTGGTGTTGGTGCACCAAATCCCGGTGGCGAAAGCAAAACAACATCATCGATGTCGCGACGGGCCAACTCAGCCACAACGAGGCTCCAGATTGCGCTGGTCTCTGGGTTGCCGTGTACAAAAACCTTTGTCATTTTAGTCTTCCTTTAAATAATCTCTTCGGCTGGGGCCAAAAACTGTGACTGATACAACTCATAATAGGGCCCCTTGCGCGCAAGCAAGACCTCGTGAGAACCCTGCTCAACAATACGACCTTTTTCCATCATCAAAATAATATCCGCATCACGAATAGTTGAAAGTCGGTGCGCAATGACAAAACTGGTGCGCTTCGAACGCAGCGCCGACATTGCCTTTTGAATCAGCACTTCAGTGCGCGTATCAACAGAGCTAGTCGCTTCATCAAGAATCAGAATTGTTGGATCAGCAAGAAAGGCTCGCGCGATAGTGAGCAATTGCTTTTCTCCCGCGCTCACGCTCCCCCCTTCGTCGCTCAAGATCGTGTCGTATCCATCCGGAAGTGAGTGCACAAAACGATCCACATAGGTCGCTTTTGCCACTGCCATGATCTGTTCTTCTGAGGCGCTCGGATTGCCGTATGCAATGTTTTCTCGTATGGTTCCGCCAAACAGCCACGTGTCTTGCAGCACCATCCCAATATTGGATCGCAGATCACGCCTCGGCATCTTGGCAATATCGTGACCGTCCAAAGTAATGCAGCCACTGTCTAGCTCATAAAAACGCATCAGCAAATTGACAAGCGTCGTCTTGCCGGCCCCTGTTGGTCCGACTATTGCCACCGTTGTTCCGGGTTCTGCGATGAGAGACAAATCTTCAATCAGCAGCGTCTCTTTGCTGTAGGAAAATCCGACATTGACGAACTCGACTCGTCCGGTGACGAGAGCATCATCGAGATGAGACTCGACATCGGGTGATTGTTCTTTCGCGTCAAGTAACTCAAAGACTCTTTCTGCTGACGCAATTCCGGACTGCAGCACATTCATCATTGAGGCAGTTTGCGTTAAAGGTGCGGTAAACAAACGTGAGTACTGGATAAATGCCTGAATGTCTCCGAGCCCCAGCGATCCTGAAGCAACGCGAACTCCACCGACAACCGCAATCGCGACGTAGTTGAGATTGCCAATAAACATCATTGCTGGCTGAATCGCACCAGACATAAACTGCGCACCAAAACTGGCATCATGTAATTCTTCATTAATAGTGGCAAAGCGATCTTCGACTTCTCCTTGTCGACCAAATGCTTTAACGATTGCGTGGCCGGTAAACGCCTCTTCAACAAGGCCGTTGAGTTTTCCGGTGTGCGTCCACTGGGCTATGAAGCGTTTTTTGGATCGTGAGGCAATCTGCTTCATGGTAAATAGTGAACTCGGCACCATAAGCATGGCAATCAAAGCCAAAGTAGGCGAAATAAGAAACATCATCACAATCACCCCGACGATTGTGAGCAAGGATGTCAGTAATCCGCTTAATGATTGCTGCAGGCTTTGGGCAATGTTGTCAATGTCGTTTGTTACGCGACTCAATAGATCTCCGCGCGAATTCTTATCTACATAACTAAGCGGTAGACGATGCAACTTCGCTTCGACATCTTGGCGTAATTGATACATGGTTCGCTGCACCACGCCAGACATGATGTAGGACTGCAGATACGCCAGACAAAACGACGAGACATAGAGCAAAAGCGCTAACCATAAAATATTATGAAGTTTTGAGAAATCTATTTCATTAACACCGTTTCGACGCAGTAGTCCGTCAAACACAACGTCTGTTGCATGACCCAAGATCCGAGGCCCAAGCACGACGAGCGTCACACTGGTGACAGCCAGCACCAGGACTGATAACACGAGAACACTCTCTTGGGACATTCGGCGCATCAAACGTCGCGATGTTGTACCAAAGTCTTTCGAACGTTCCATCGGCACGCCAACACTGGTCATCCTCCCGGTGCCTGGGCCACCTCGAGTTTCAGATACAGGTGGTCGATGCATATCCTCTTGTGCTTGGGTTGAGTCGGGCGACTCTTTCATGCTGCCCCCTCATCAATGCTTAATTGGGACGCAACAATTTCTTGATAGGTCTGACATGTGACGAGTAGTTCATCATGAGAGCCAAGCCCCATCACGAGACCGTCTTCTAGAACCATGATCTGTTGTGCATTGCGAATTGTTGACACACGCTGCGCCACCACAACCACAATTGACTCAGAAACATGAGGAATCATTGCAGAACGCAAACGAGCATCAGTCGCTAGGTCAAGAGCTGAAAATGAATCGTCAAATAGATAGATTTCTGGACGATGTACAAGAGCTCGTGCAATTGCCAGACGCTGTCGCTGCCCTCCAGAGACGTTGGCCCCACCTTGAGAAATTGCTGCGTTCAGTGCGCCTGGCATCTGCTCGACGAACTCCGCAGCCTGAGCAATGCGCAATGCCTCCCACATCTCATCTTGCGTTGCATCGGGTTTGCCATAACGAAGGTTTGATGCAACGGTTCCGGAGAATAGATACGGCTTTTGTGGAACAACCCCCACTCGCGACCACAACACGTGTGGCGCAAGTTTGCATACATCGACTCCATCTACATACACGACACCCGTCGTGGCGTCTGTCAAACGGGGAATCAAGTTCATCAACGTTGTCTTGCCTGAGCCAGTGCTTCCGATGATTGCCAAAACTTCGCCAGCACGACACGTGACACTGACGTCATGTAGCACTGGTTGAGCAGCCCCCGGATAACTAAATCCGACGTGTTTGAGTTCGAGTGACGCGATATCTGACACTTGCGTGATGGGGTCTTTGGCTACCAGGATCGATATCGGCGTGTTGAGGACTTCTTGAATTCGCTCTGCACTCACAGTCGCTCTCGGCAACAATGCAGCCATAAAAGTTGCCATCATGACCGCCATCAAAATCTGTATGAGATACGTCAAAAAGGCAATCATTGAACCGACCGAGATCGAACCATCGGCAATTCTGTTGGAACCGATCCACAACACAGCGACACTAGAAATATTTACCACTACGTTGACGATCGGAAACATCAAAGCCATAAGACGGCCTGATCGAAGCGCCGTGTCAGTCAGTAATTCGTTACCGTAGGCAAAACGTTCAGACTCTTGTGGCTCGCGAACAAATGCGCGCACAACCCGTACACCCGTGAGCTGTTCACGCAACATCTGATTTATGCGATCAATCCGCTCTTGCATCAAACGAAACTGGGGAATCATTCGCACCAGTACTATTCCTAAAATGACAACGAGTAACGGGATCGCTACAACCAGTATCCACGAGAGGCCGACATCTTGATTAAGGGCAAGAACAAAACCACCGATAGCGGTGATCGGTGCGGCTACCAACATCGTGCATGTCGTCAGGACAAGCATTTGCACCTGTGCAACATCATTGGTGATACGCGTGATGAGTGATGGCGCTCCAAAATGAGTCATCTCTTGTGCGGAGAAGTCGTTGACTTGATGGAAAAGTCCTGCTCGAACATCGCGTCCGAATCCCATTGACGCCCGTGATCCAAAATATACGGCGGCAATGGCAAAGACGACTTGCACGCAGGTGATGCCGAGCATCACTGCTCCGACGCGCCAGATGTATCCCGTGTCTCCGAGCGCAACGCCTCGATTAATAATGTCAGCATTCAGTGTTGGCAGAAAAAGTGCAGCGAGCGTCTGCACTGTCTGAAACACGAGCACCCATGACAGCAGCGACCAATAACGTCCGAGGTATGTCTTGAGAAGATCGCGTAGCATCCGAGGACTACTACTCAGTTATGGCAAAAGCACGAGTGAACTGCATGACGCCGTCGTCTAAAGGAGCCTTGCGAAACATCTTTTTGTCTGCACCATAATTTTGTGGATTCACCCATGGCGCATGATCGCCTTGCTTGGGCATCAGGTGCATTGTTCTTTCCATATAGCCAGCAGAAAAACCATCAATCCAGGATCGTGCTGACATCCCAAGATCTTGTTGACGCAATTGTGGCGTGCACTGGTCGGTATTGGTTTTGGTCATATGGTTAAGCAAGCGACACACGTATTCACATGTCAAGTCAGAGCGTAGGGTCCAAGACGCATTGATATAACCGAACGATGACGCCATATTGGGCACTCCAGAGTACGAGCAACCCTTGTATGTCCATGTTTGAGAGAAATCAATCGTTTCACCGTCGACGACAAAATCCATCTCGCCAAGTGTCACCATCTGTAGACCAGTCGCTGTCACAATGATGTCTGCGTCAAGATGCTCACCCGACGCAAGTTCGACTCCGGTTCGAGTAAATGTCGTAATCTGATCCGTCACGACAGAGGCTTTTCCGGCGCGAATAGACGTGAACAAATCGCTATTGGGAACCAAACACAGCCGCTGATCCCACGGGTTGTACTTGGGAGTAAAGTGCGTATCAACGTCGTAATCAGGACCCAGTTCGGCGCGAACTAATCCCAAGAGCTGCGCTTTGACTTTTTCGGGTTCAGTACGGGTCTTTTTATAGACGATCTGTTGCATCGTCGTGTTCTTAAGGCGTGTCAATCGATAGGCCATCTTTTCAGGCAAGAACTTGCGCAATTTGTCAGCGACTGGGTCATTGTCTGGACGCGAGACTACGTACGTCGGCGAACGCTGCAGCATTGTGACATGACCTGCCGTGGCTGTCATCGCTGGCACCAATGTCATCGCGGTGGCTCCAGAACCGATCACAATAACTTTTTTTCCGACGTAATCTAGGTTCTCTGGCCACTTTTGTGGATGAACAATGGTTCCTTCATATTTCTCAATACCGGCGAACGCTGGTGTGTAGCCATTTTTGTAGCTGTAATAGCCCGAGCACATAAAAAGAAAATTGCAAGTCATTGCAACGTCTTGTCCTGTTGCGCTGTCTTGAGTGTGTACGGTCCATCGAGCATTGTCGCTTGACCACTCCGCCCGAGAGACGAAATGACCAAAACGGATATGTCCGCCAATGTTGTTCTCGCTCACCGTCTCGCGCAGATACTCAAGAATTGCTGGCCCATCTGCGATCGACTTTGCAGCCGTCCACGGTTTGAATCTGTAGCCAAGCGTATGCATATCGCTATCGGAGCGAACTCCGGGATACCGAAACAGATCCCATGTTCCGCCAAGATCTTGACGTCCTTCGAGGATCACATATGTGCGCTCAGGACACATCGTTTGTAAGTGGTATGCCGCACCTATCCCTGATAGGCCCGCACCAACCACTATCACATCAAAATGCTGGGCCATATACGTACTTTCTGAAAAAAGATCACAACAAGAATGACCTTAGTTGGCGCAAACAAAAAAGTACTTGTCGTCAGGGAACTGCTTGACCATGACGAAGCAATTTGCCAGGTGTTGCCCCAGAACATTCACCGTCCTCGAAAGTAATTTCTCCGTTCACGATGGTCCATCGCCAACCTGTTGCTTTTTGAATCCGTCGCCATGCGCCGCCTGGCCAGTCATACACGCGCTCGGTAGGCAAAAGACCAAGTTCTTCGAGATCGTAGACAACGATGTCTGCTGGTCGTCCGATTTCGATTGTTCCGCGATCCAGGAGACCCGCCACTTGAGCCGTGTAGGCCGATAGTCGCCAGTGAGCCTCTTCAAGATCCATCACATTGTGGTCTCGCACCCATGTGGCTAAGAACTCAGTGGGATAAGAACCAGTTGTCAAAAATTTCGTATGTGCTCCGCCATCTGAAAGCCCCGGAACAGAGTACGGCGATGTTGCAATTTCTTTCATCACTGTTGGGTCGATATCCCTTGGTGTACTTTGCCACCCAGCGCGCAAGTCCGAAGCTAAGGAAATATCCAATAGCGCATCAATCGGGTGACATCCAAGACCCTGCGCAATCTCGGCGACCGAGTGGCCTTCCCATCGGCGTAACTCGGGATCATCAACGGTCACATACGCAAGCAAAAGATCCGGCAGTGAAACACCTAGCCGTTCTTCACGGTCTTCAGTGCCACCTCCAGCAAGTGGAGCCTTGCCACTCGCCCATTCTTCATGAAGTGCTGCACGACGAATTGGATCACGCATCTTGTCCATTCGCTCTGGGATGGTTCCCATGGTGAGATCGCGCCATAGAGGCGACGAGTCAAAAAGATTCCAGTCTTCAAGCGTGAACTCGTAGTTGATAGAACATGTCACTGCTTGTGCCACCACACGATTTCCGCGCGCATTCGTTTGGGCTAACCACTCAATGACTTTTTTGTACGACTGTGCTGGAGCACCATGTTGATCTGTCGTCGGGGCGAGCACATTGTAAATCACCGGGCGCCCGCTGTGAACAGCCAACATTTCAGCAGCGCCAGGATCACCGATCATCTGGATGCCACCTGTTCCGATTCGACCAAGCACCTCGGCCAAAAAGATCAGATCCTCTTGAGCCATTAGATCTGTAATCATCGGCGTGCCATCATGGTCGCGCTGAATAGAACCGCGTCCCAACAATTGTGCAGACCATCCACATGCCCCGACGCTCATCGCTTCTATTAACAATCGCTCCACTTCGTTGCGTTCCGATGTCGTCATTGGTCGAGACTTTGCTTCTTCAACCGAACCCATCACCCACACCAATAGTGGATTAATTCCGAGGAAGGACATGACGTTCACACCCTTTGGCGTGCGTGCAATCGAATCAAGAAACTCCGGATATGTCTCCCAGTCCCAGGGCATTCCTTGCGTCATGCATTCAATCGGAACGGCTTCGTTGCGCGCCATTGTCTGCATCGCACGTACACGTTGCTCGGGTCGTACAGGTGCGAATCCAAATCCACAATTGCCGACCACAACACTTGTTACGCCGTGCCAACCAGAAATGGTGCACCACGGATCCCAAAAAATTTGCGAGTCGTAGTGCGTGTGAAGGTCGACAACTCCGGGCGCCACCATTAATCCATCTGCATCAATCTCGTGGAGCGCATCCCCCACAGCGATACGTCCAATGGAGACCACGACTCCGTCACGAATTGCGATATCGGCTCGATACCTTGGCGTTCGGCGACCATCAAGGATCGTCCCACCCCGAATAACAATGTCGTATTTCATTGCCGCACCTTACTCTTCATGGAAACTCTTCATAGAAAATTTGGATGTTGCGAGATGCGATCATCTTGCTAGAATTGCACAGTTCGCGGGTGTAGCTCAATGGCTAGAGTCCGAGTTTTCCAAACTCGTTATGAGGGTTCGATCCCCTTCACCCGCTCTCATTTCTTAGCGCCTTGTGTTGGTATGTAGACCGCTGTGTTACTTCGCCTCTTGATACCGAAGAATATCTGCTGGAGTTATTGTCGCTCCAGCACTCGCGCACGCAGCCTGAATAATTGGGTCCATGAGAGGCGCTGTATCCATATAGTCACAGGCGTAGACCACTTGTCCCTCAACTGTTCTACGCACACTCGTTCCGCGGGCAATCGCAACACGAGATCCGTCAGGCTGCACCGCTAACTGCACCCATTCTTGGACCATGACGCTTCCGTTATCTAGTCGAGGCCCAATCGGTGCAAACTCAATATTTCCGACCTTGGGCATAATGTCGCACAACCACTCACGAATTGCTTCACGACCGTGAAACACTCCAAAAATTGGATCGTGATACACCGAGTCTGTGGGATGAAATGTATTGGCATCGGCGGCAAAATCTGTCGTGCGCACAACTGTTGGTGGTACCTCATGATTTATTGGCCATTCAACAGTTGGATACGGGGGCAAGGGAGCCGCTTCGAGTCCTGAATCTGGAGGCGGTGGAATCCGAAACGGACCAGTGTCATACACATCGCATGCCCAAGTGATCCATCCATCGCGATATCGACGAACGCTGACGCCTCGCGATAACGGGATCTTGTCGTCTCCCATGTTGGCAAACATCTGCCACTCATCCAATGTCGAAATACCTTCTCCGTCATCAAAGAAAACAGGTTCTGCTGTTGGAACAAAATCAATGAACTCAATCTCTGTCATCGTTGGAATTAGCCAACCACGGATGTCACGCTGCCCATGAAATGCGCCGTAAATTGCATCAAAATAGAGTGATCCTGTTGGTGCCATAAAATCAGCCATCAGTTGAATGCCGAGCCGTCCTATGTCGGGATGACCCAATGCAGCCAACATGCCCTCAGGAGTGAGTCCGCTGGCGTCAGGAACGAAACGTTCGATGTCTACCGACTTTCCAGCCATCTGCGAAACGTATTCTTTGACAAATTTGTCGACATGTACATCCACGTCCAATCCCCATTTCATCTCGGACTCCATCAAGAATAGCCGTCGTCTTGCGTCCGGAGAAGTCCAACAAGCACTCGCATCTGCGTTTGCGGAGTCTTTCATGCGTCACAATGGTGTACATGGCCCTCGAAGATGACTTTCGCACCCCCGGAGATCTCATCGTGCCCAATCCATCAATGACATGGACATTTGCCCGTTCTGGCGGTGCTGGTGGTCAACATGTCAACAAGACTTCGTCAAAGGCGATGTTGACAGTGGTCGTCAATG
>JAEMRC010000037.1:0-5997 GCA_016463545.1 Ilumatobacteraceae bacterium | reverse complement strand
GGTCAACATGTCAACAAGACTTCGTCAAAGGCGATGTTGACAGTGGTCGTCAATGATGTCATCGGCACTCCCGAAAAAATTGAGCGTCTCCGCCGTACATTGGGTGAAGAAATTCGAATAATGCGAGACGGTAGTCGCAGTCAATGGCGCAACCGTCAGTCCTGTCTCAGCGAACTAGCAAAAATTCTTGACTCAGCCGCCGCACCACCACCACTACCCCGCAGAAAATCACGTCCAACTCGTGGCTCGATCGAAAGAAGGCTTTCAAGTAAACGAAAAGACAGCGAAAAAAAGACGCTGCGACGGACAAAGGATTGGTGACCAAGAGTAATCTGATGATCATGCCTAGCGACTCAGTACTCAAGACAATGAACCTTCTTCACAGAACTCTTCTCAAAGTAACGGCAGGCAAAAAAGGTTGGGACGCTGGCAACATGCCGGTACTCAAACTCACCACAATCGGTCGCAAGTCTGGCGAACCTCGCATGGTGATGTTGACTTCGCCGGTTCAGCAAAACAACAGCATCGTCATTGTGGCGTCTCGGGGTGGCGATGATCAACACCCTGCATGGCTTTTAAATCTGCGAGACAACCCAATCGTCGAAGTGCAGACCAAAGACCTGGCAAAACACAAGCGCACTGCACGAATCGCCAATGCACAAGAGCGTGCTGCGCTATGGCCAGTCATTATTGAAAAATACAAGGGCTACGCGAGTTATCAAGTTAAAACAACGCGAGAAATACCGCTCGTTCTGCTTGACCCCATCGCGTAGTTGACACCGATGAAGGCTCTTGTTCGTCATCCAAGTCCTTGTCTCAACGACGGACTCGTCACTCATATCGAACGAAGCAAAGTTAACTACGAACTTGCTGTTGAGCAATGGCATCACTATGTCGATGTCCTGCAAGACTTTGGATGGTCAATCACGCATGCGCCATCAGTTGACGAATGTCCTGACGGTGTGTTCATCGAAGACGCAATCGTGATGTACGAAGGCACTGCAATCCTGACGCGACCAGGCAGCGACACGCGCAAACCCGAAGTTGCAAGCATTGAGCCAATCGTGGCCCAACTTGGATACGCGATTCACCACATCGTGGCACCAGGCACGCTTGATGGCGGAGACGTGCTCAAGGTGGCAAACACCATATATATCGGCCAAGGTGCTCGCACGAATTCTGAGGGGATCAAGCAATTTCGCGCGATTGTCGCGCCACTTGGCGCAACGGTGATTGCTGTTGCGATGACCAAGGCGCTGCACCTCAAGTCGGCGGTCACGGCGCTTCCTGACGGAACGATTATCGGCTGGCTCCCTGTCGTGGATGACCCAACAGTTTTCGCTCAGTTCATGTCAATGCCTGAAGAGTCGGGAGCACACGTGGTCATTATTGACGACAATCATCTGCTGATGGCATCTGACGCACCCCAAAGCGCGGAGATTCTTCGCTCAATGGGTTACCTCGTGACCACAGTCGACATTAGTGAGTACGAAAAACTTGAAGGATGCGTGACATGTCTGTCTGTACGGATGCGTCATGTTTGCTGAACTTGGTTTTTATACGCTTGCTGGCGCGCCACAAACCTCGCGCGCAATGCTGGATGAAATTCGTCAAGCAGAACAACTCGGACTTGGGACAGCATTTATCTCAGAACGCTTCAACATTAAAGAGGCTGCCACTCTCACGGGCGCTGCTGCTGCAGTTTCGTCAACGATCACTATTGCGACTGCTGCAACCAACCACACCACTCGCCATCCAATTGTCACCGCGGCATGGGCATCGACAATGCACAACATCTCAGGGGGCCGATTTAGTTTGGGCATTGGTCGCGGAATCGATCTCATGTTCAATGCATTTGGAATTCCACTTGCCACCACTGCATCGATGGAATCTTTTGCCGGTTTGATGCGCCAGTTGTGGCGGGGTGAGACAGTTTTCAACTACTCCGACATCACTGGTTCGTACCCTGTATTGCGACTTGATCCATCATTTGATCTGGATATTCCGCTCACACTGACCGCCTTTGGACCAAACACTCTTGAGCTTGGTGGTCGATGCTTTGACAATGTAGTTCTCCATACATTTTTCACCGACGACACCACTTCACGGGCCGTGTCTACAGTGAAACGCGCGGCCGAACAAGCAGGACGTGATCCGTCTACAGTCAAAGTGTGGTCGTGCTTTGCCACAATTGGCGACCACATCGACCCTGCATTACGACTCAAAAAAACCGTTGGCAGACTCGCCACATATCTGCAGGCCTACGGCGACCTGATGGTGCGCACAAATAATTGGGATCCCGATGTCTTGAAACGATTCCGTCAAGATGACTTTGTCTCTAGTTTTCAGGGCGCCATCGATGCCAATGCCTCGACCCAAGATCTTGAGCGAATCTCACCACTCATCCCTGAACAATGGCTTGCGGCATCGGCGACTGGTTCACCCCAGAACTGTGTTGCAGCCATTCGGCGCCAACGCGAACTGGGCTGTGATGGAGTCATCTTGCACGGAGCAACTCCGACAGAGTTGCAACCCATCATTGACGCCTACGCTATGTAGACCGCTTGAAAGGGGTAGACATGTCAACAGAAGCATGGATCATCGATGCTGTGCGCTCACCGCGTGGCAAAGGCAAGGAAACCGGCTCATTGCACCCTGTGCATCCTCAACGCATCTTGGCGCAAGTACTCAACGCCCTACGCGATCGCAATAATCTGGACACTGCAGATGTTGATGACGTTGTCATGGGATGTGGTGCCGGAAGTGGCGACCACTCTATGGATATCGCTCGCATGGCAGCGCTTGATGCTGGCTGGTCTCTTGACGCCCCAGGTGTCACGCTAAATCGGTTTTGTGGATCAGGCCAACAGGCCGTGAACTTTGCTGCCATGGGAGTGCTCTCCGGGTTTCAAGATGTTGTGGTTGGCGGTGGCGTGGAGTCAATGTCTCGCCCAGCACCAATGCATGTTGACGGCTTCACAGCCAACAACAATCATTTGCGCGACATCTACGCAATGGTGGCACAAGGTATCAGCGCCGATTTAATTGCAACAATTGAAGGCTTCACTCGTCAACAATGTGACCAACTTGCGGTTGATAGTCAAAACCGCGCCCGCATCGCAATCACCGAGGGTCGCTTCGAAAAATCACTCGTTCCGATCTTCACCGATGAGGGAACTCTTGCGCTTGACCATGACGAGTTTCCACGACCTGGAACCACAATGGATGATCTAGCAAAACTCACACCAAGTTTTGAAGCAATGGGAGCAAAGGTTCGTACGGGAGAAACACTTAGCGTTGATCAAACGGCGATGCTGGCGTATCCAAATGTCAAAGAAATCCAGCACGTTCACCATGGGGGCAATTCCTCTGGCGTGGTTGACGGTGCATCTGCGGTGTTGGTGACTTCTCCCGACTACGCGCGTGCGCATGGCCTCACTCCACGCGCGCGAATCATCATGACCGCAGTTGCCGGAACAGAGCCTGTCATCATGCTTACTGCTCCTGGTCCTGCAGCAGAGCGCGCAATTAAAAAAGCCGGAATGACATTTGATGACATTGATCTCCTAGAAGTAAACGAGGCATTCGCTTCTGTCGTACTGAAGTTTTTGAAAGACACTGGCGTCAGTTGGGACAAAGTCAACGTCAACGGCGGAGCAATGGCACTTGGTCATCCCATCGGCGCAACCGGCGGAATGCTGATTGGTACATTGCTTGACGAACTAGAGCGACGTGATTTGTCAACCGGTCTCGTCACCATGTGCACAGGCGGCGGCATGGGCACTGCCACCATTATCGAACGTATCTAGTCCCACGATGAGCGACGCCAGTATCGAGGCCATCGACACTCGCATCTTGCAATCATGGATGGATACGCGCAAACTCGGAAGCGGTGACATCCAAGATATTTCGTTTATCGCCGGTGGCACTCAAAACATGCTGATGCGCTTTCGGCGCGAGGCAGATGTGTATGTTTTGCGACGCCCCCCGATGCATAAGCGAGCGAACAGCGACGAAACCATGCGCCGCGAAGCGCGCGTACTTGGTGCTCTTGGCAATACCAATGTCCCGCATCCCCGTCTCATTGCCGCAGAGTCTGACGAAAACATTCTTGGAGCCGCGTTTTACCTCATGGAGTGCGTAGACGGATTCAACGCAAATCTTGAAATACCAGAACCACATCGCAGTGATCCATTGGTACAACACGCAATGGGACTTTCGATGGCCGATGCAATTGCCGCCCTGTCACAAGTAGACCCCGCCGCTGTTGGCATTTTAAATCTTGGCAAGGCAGACGGATGGATTGAACGACAAGCTCCCCGATGGCGGTCTCATCTTGAGACATATAACGACTTCGACAACTACGACGGCGCTGATATTGGCGACGTTGACATGGTGTCTTCTTGGCTCACTCGTCATGCCCCACTTTCAATGCAGATAGGCATAATCCACGGTGATTTTCATTTCTCAAATGTGTTGATGCGACGTGATAAAGGTGCACTTGCTGCGATCGTGGACTGGGAACTTGCCACTATCGGCGATCCTCTTCTGGACCTAGCCCATCTTCTTGTCACATGGCCAGGTAACTCAACTATGCGGTCACCCGCTCTAGAAGGGGTCAATCTGCCAACGCCTGATGAAGTCATTAATCACTACGCATTACGGACAAACAGGGATATGACTCATCTTGTCTGGTTCCGGGTGCTCGCTGCCTATCGCTTGGGAATTATTTTAGAAGGCACCAATGCGCGCGCAGGTGCTGGACTCGCGCCGCGAGAGACAGGAACTATTCTTCACGAGACTGCTGTCAGTCTTCTCGAACATGCATCCTCGCTCATTCAAGACAACTCATGAGATGCATCAGCCACGCAGACCTCCTGTGAGGCGTCTCATAATTTCTTTCAATCCATATCGCGCCCCCTGTCGCGAAAGCCCCGTGAGCCACTCATCGTGAACTTGATGCTCAAGTGCGCTCACCTTTGCTTGCATCTCAGTTGCAACGACGTCAAGCCGACCCGACACCTCACGGATATATCGAATTAATTTTGTCTCCCGCTCACTCAAAACAACAGCGGTTTTAGACAATGAGAATTCTTCGTGCTCGTAGATCGAGCCAGCAAAGTCCAATTCTGACCAGCGCTCGATGAGTTGAGCAGCGTGCGGCGTCACGACCTCTTTGTAATTGATACGTAATCCTTCGTTAAGTTTTTTTAGTTCTAAAACTTTGCCTGCGCGTTCGCTCAAAGACTGAACAAAACCTTGCAGTGCTCCTTCTTTTTCTACCTGCAATACATGTGTCAATGAAATCACACCAGGTCGTATTGCTTCGGCTTGCGACTTAAAGTGATCGTCGCGATTAACCAGTGCTGGATTGTCAATCACTTGCTGCATAAAACTTGAAAACGATGCCCCCAGATCAATGCAGCCGTCAACGAGCACATCCTCAAAACATTCATAGGTTTCGATCTCCAGGCTCGGGGCCCGCAACAACACTCGATTTTCCCAACTCGAGTACATTCGCGCATACGGGTTTCTGATTGCCCCAACTCGCCACCAGTCATCGGCCTGCAAGATATGTTGCTGTTCCTCTGCTTCTAACTCTCGAAACAATGTCAGGCCACTCACAATGGGGTTGTGGATGGTGTGCATTGGCGTAACTGCGGCTGTAGCAAGGGTATGCATTGAGTGGACGTTCAGACTTCCCTCGGCTTGGGCAATTAAGAACTTGAGCGCCGTACAGGCCACTTTGGTGGTGGGCAGATACAAGATCTTGAGGTTTCTTGCTACCAATGCCGCCGGGATCAGCATTCCTTCATGACTCAAGGGTGGCACGGTCGCTGGCAATGGGATGGGAGGCGCCGCGTAGTGATTCTGAGACATGTCACACATTCTTACCTGTTCCCACCGCATCTCGACAGATTGCCCGACCAGGTGGATTTCCGGTGCCATGTCAGACGCAGTTTTACACCATGTTTAAGGATGTGTATAGTGAGGCAA
>JAEMRC010000128.1 GCA_016463545.1 Ilumatobacteraceae bacterium | reverse complement strand
GCTGTCGCGGTATAGGTTGAACGCATGATACGAGTCAGTGTTCTATATCCATCAAGTGCCGGTTCAACTTTTGACCATGAATATTACAAAAACTCACATGTGCCGATGGCTGTTCGGGGCTGGAGTCCCATCTCAACGCAGATCGACAAGGGAATAAACGGCCCCTATGAAGCGGCGGTTCATTTCACATTTACTTCACTTGAGAAGTTTCAAGAATGCATGGGATTACCTATCACTGCAGAACTAGCTGCTGACTTACCTAACTACACCAATATCGAAGCAGTTATTCAGATCGCTGAGATCGTTGAGGACTGATTCACCGAAGTAGTCGTGTGAATAGGAGAGGGAGTTGGTTATGGGGGATCTTGAAGGCAAGGTAGCGATTGTCACTGGCGCTGGTCGCGGAATTGGAAAGGCGACTGCAAAGGTTTACGCCCGAGAGGGGGCAAAGGTTGTCGTGGCAAGTCGCACCGCAGCGACAGTTCAGAGTGTGACGGCAGAGATTATTGCTGAAGGAAACATCGCATTAGGTGTCGTGGCTGATGTCAGCAGCAAAGAAGATATTTTTCGAATGGTGGCCGAGACGGTGCAGCAATTTGGAACTGTTGACATCTTGGTGAACAATGCACAGGGATTTGGAACAGCAGCAAAGCCGCGGGGGTCGACGATTCCGACCCCAATGGAAGATACCGATGACGAAGAGTGGGAATACACCTTTCGTACGGGAGCAACTGCCACGTTATGGGCGATGCAAGCAGTGTTTCCGTATATGAAAGAACACGGCGGTCGCATTATTAACTTCTCATCAGGTTCAGGAATGGAAGGTTTTCCAGGAAACACTCCGTACAACGCCACAAAGGAAGCGATTCGTGCACTCACCAGAACAGCAGCTCGTGAATGGGGAAAATATGCAATCTCGGTGAACACGGTCAATCCATCGTTGCGTACTGATGCATGGGAGAACTGGGAAGCCAGTAATCAAGAGTTTGTACAAGGTCTGAAAGACAAGATGCCACTTGGCTTTCTTGGTGATCCAGAAGAGCATGGTGGGCCATGGATGGTGTGGCTAGCAGGCAAGGGTGGCGACTATGTCACCGGAATGACGATCTTTCTTAACGGTGGTCGGTACATGCCCTAGGCGAGACAAGTCTCGCATTGCACTAACGGATGTAGTTGCCAACACGAATCACACACAAGAGTCAACGTGTGGCAGGCAGGATCAGAACAGTTATGGAATTGGTTCGTCGGTTCATCGCACGACTGACACTGCCCAAGGATTTGTGGGTTCGCACTGAAGTCCATTTTGAGACGTGAGTCAAAGACGTAGAGCGAACCTTCCCAAAGATGTGAGTCACCGAATGTCTCGGCGTATCGCGCGATCCCTCCATCCATTTGATAGACCTCTTGAAAACCGCGATTTTTCATAATCACTGACAAGACCTCGCAGCGGATGCCACCAGTGCAGTAGGTGACGATTGGTTTGTCTTTGAGATGGTCGAACTTGCCAGTTTCGAGTTCTTGAACAAATTCTGGAGTGGTTTTGATATTTGGAATGACAGCATTTTTAAATCGGCCGATGCGAGACTCGAATTCATTGCGTCCGTCAAAGAACACAATCTCATCACCACGTTCTTCGACAAGCGTGTGGAGCTCGTGGGGCGTGAGATGGGTTGCTCCACCGACGATGCCTCGGTGATCAACGACTACTTCGTCTGGCACGCCGAAGGTGACAATTTCTTCACGGACTCGAACCGCTAGTCGGGGAAAATCATCGCCAATTCCATCTGACCATTTGAAGTCAATATCTCGAAAAGGCGCAAACTCACATGTGCTTCTACGGTATTTTTTAATAGCACTTAAACTTCCGCCGACGGTGCCGTTGATACCATCTTTTGAAATGATGATACGACCTGTTAACTCCAAGTTCTCACAGAGAGTGCGTTGCCATAAGCGGATGGCTTCAGGGTCTGCTAACGGTGTGAACTTGTAAAAGAGGAGAATCTTGACTGGTTCGATGGCAGCCAATGTATCACCAGAAGTATTTCTACAAGTTGAGCATTGCCACAATCGCCTCTGGCACAAAATTGTTTTCTGTTGTGCTTTCTGCTTCGACAAGTTCAACCATACGCGTCACCACTTCTTCAGGATCCATTTGGTTGGTTGTCACCATTTGACCCACGGCCTGATGGATTTCTTTAGCGGGCGCATTGATTGATGAGTCGTTGAACCACTCCCACATGGAGTCAGCCATGCGGTCATTAAACCCTGTGTTGTACGGGCCAGGGTTGAGTAAGCAGACGTCAATCCCTTGTGGGGCTAGTTCAGGGCGCATTGCCTTGCCCATGGCTTCAAGGGCGTGTTTACTCATTGCGTAGGGGCCGAAGCCTGGTGCGGCAAATTTGCCAGCAATAGAGGACACGATGATGATGCGTCCAGAACCACGAGCTGCCATCTGTGGAAGTGTTGCCTGCGTGATGGCGACAGTGCCAAATACATTGACTTCAAAGACTCGACGCAAGCGATCGAGAGGAACATCTGACATGGGACCCGTTTGTCCGTAGCCTGCGTTATTAATAAGGACATCAACGGGCCAGTCACGTATTTTTTGCACATCAGCCATATTCGTGATGTCGATCTTTTCGACGCGAAGTTCTGGATGTTGGGAGAAGAGTTCTTTGGCTTGTTCTACGGTTTCAGTGGTGGCAATCACTTGGTGACCACGCGCTGCAAGCGCGACTGCTGCTCCTTTTCCGAACCCTGAACCTGCACCAGTAATGAGGACGGTCTTAGACATGTGATTCTCCTTTGAAGATTCGTCAGCGAGATCAAAGACTAGTAAAAAGATAGGGCAATGCCGTCGTTGGACATTGGTTCGCTCAATGATCAGCGCAATAGCCAGCATTTCGACGCAGGAATAGGCCGCACGGTGTAGGTCTAAACCCTCTCGCTAATGGTGTGCCGAATCAAGGAGTCCCACAGGACTAAGGTACTTGTATCAGGCGATGATAATTCGCACTATGAAATGGAGACACCGTGGCAAACAAAGAGCAAAAAAATAAGCCGACACAGAAGAAAGAAGCAAAGCTTTCATTGAAAGAAAAGCGTCTTAAAAAGAACGACAAAAAGAAAGCCTAGACCGACGCGCGCGTCGCATTATTTGGGTTTGTATGTGTGGGTTCGCTGTGTGCGTCCACCCGCCACGAGCAGCAGTTGACCAGTTATCCATGAGGATGCTGGTGTAGCAAAGTACACCACGGCAGCTGCAATATCTTGCGGCGTGCCAAGGCGTGCAAGTGGAATAGTTGCGGCAATGTCATCAAGTTCTGATTCGACATTAAGAACGTCTATAAATGCTTCGGTGACAACAGGCCCGGGGGCCACGGCATTGACACGGATAGATGGCGCTAATTCAAGAGCAAGAGTTTGAGTCAGATTGTTCATGCCGGCCTTTGCAGCGGCATAGGGTCCGGTAAATGGTGATCCGCGAGTACCAGCACCCGATGAGATGTTGATGATCGAGCCACCATTAGTCATGCGTTTGGCTGCGGCTTTACAGCCCTGAAACGCTGAGGTGAGATTGAGTTCAAGTTGAGATCGAAAAACATCATCTGGAGTATCGACGAGCGCCCGTGTTGTTTTGTCATCCGAGCCACCGACATTATTTACCCATACGTCGATGCGCCCGAACTCAGTCATCGTGCGATCGGCAACGACCTCAGAGAAATCACGGATATCTCCGGCGACGATGAGTGCGCGCTGACCACGTTCTTGGATTCCGGCCGCAGTGACTTCAAGATCAGCAATGCGACGAGCATTAATGACTACATCGCTTCCGACGTCTGCGAGAGCCCACGCAATTGCGCGCCCGATTCCTTGTCCACCACCTGTGACCACTGAAACGCAATCGTCTAGACGAAATTGATTGGAAATATTCACGCCACGTAATCTATGTCAAGTTCAAGAAGGCGAGCGAGTCGCAATACACTGTGATTGGCTCAACATCGTTAGGGGGATTACACGTGGACCGTTGGATCACTGATACACAAATTAGCGAGCGGTTTCCCTATTACACGCGTGCCAACGCTGACGAAGTTGGACCCGATCCGTTTAGCCCATTGGGATGGAGTCTTGGCTGGATACAGGGATGTATTCCAGGAGTTGCGCAGGGATTTGTTGATTTTGGAGTTCTGGAACACAGTGAGTTTGCGTTAAATCCACCTGAAGTGTTTGGTAACTGGGGTGGCTATTTTTATAATCAACTTTCGTTGCCTCGCTTGATGGGCTGTCGCATGCCAGGAGCGACCCCGGCTGCAATCGATCAAGCCTATTTTGGCGATCATCCCGGAGTTCCCGTCTATGAACCACATCCCGATGACGAAAATGCAAAACAGTCAGAAAAACTTGCTAACACGATGGCGTGGGTGATGAGTACGCAACGATTTGAAGCAATGGAGCATTGTGCAGAACTATCTCGGCGCACTGCGCAGGAGCGACCCGATCTTGCGAGCGCGACTGACGCTGTTTTGGTTCGTCGTGCGCGAGCGATGGCGCCGTTGATTGAACAGGTGTGGGCATCGTATTGCCAAGTTGCATTAGG
>JAEMRC010000127.1 GCA_016463545.1 Ilumatobacteraceae bacterium | reverse complement strand
TTCGTTGCTCGAGGCGAGTTACCTCGGCGAAACGTCTTCTCACTAAATCAAGCGATTGGCGCTTTTGGTTCTCTGCTCCAGAGAACATCAAAATCTTTCGCAACATCAAGAACATGAAACGCTCGTCCCATGCCGATGCAGAATCCGATTGTTACAGTCAGTTCGAGCAGTTCGGTGTCGGAGTACTGCGCTTGCAGTCGCTTCCAGAGAGCGTCGTCAATATCAGTGTGATCAATAGCAAATCTCTCGGCGTATTCAGCGGCCAGGCGTTCGCGCAGAGTGAAAGCAGGGTTGTCGCGATAATCCTGCACTGAGTTGTATAACTCATCTGTTAAACCCTGTGCCATTGCAGAGGCTGCTCGCGTGTTGAGACACACCACGCACTGGTTGAGTTGAGCAATGCGCATTCTGGCAACTTCGCGTTCGCGGATTCCGAGACTGGATTTTTCGTACACTGCTTCGCTCATGGCGTGCATTGCGGTCCCCATGTGAGGAGCGAGCATCCACATCCGATGTGCCTCGAGACCGTCGCCCTCTGGAATATCTAGCCGTGCCATACTCTGCCTCCGATGAGAACGTGAATGTTATGCGTTGAGTTTTTCAAGAAGTTTAATCGCAACAGGAATAGCACTCTGCACCACCATTCCGGTGAGCGGATCAAAGCCCTGATCAACAGAGACCAATCTGCTCGTTGGTGTTCCGATGTCGCGTACTTTTTCGTCTGTGAGCGATGAACCACCCCATGAGTGCGCCATTGAGATAACTCCCGTGCGAACATCAGGTGCTGACTCAACGACTGCATGCACAGATGCGCGTGGAGACGTAATTTCAATCAGGTCTCCGTCTGCAATGTCGTACGCCGCCATATCAGATGGATTCATATATGCAGGATTAGTGCTGCCCTTTGCTGCAAGTACAGAAAGTTCGTTTCCGAGTGAGTTCAGTCGGTGCTTGAGTCGACGACTCACGAGTCGGAACGGGAAGCGGGTTCCGTCAATTCCGAGCGCGTCTGCGCCGTCTGATTCGTTGCGAACA
The DNA here is from genome assembly GCA_016463545.1 of Ilumatobacteraceae bacterium. Classification (GTDB taxonomy): domain Bacteria; phylum Actinomycetota; class Acidimicrobiia; order Acidimicrobiales; family Ilumatobacteraceae; genus UBA2093. The sequence goes on along the minus strand of JAEMRC010000127.1, from coordinate 3,583 downwards.
ACCGCTAATTCTGCAACGATGTCATCTGGCGCCATTGTGAACTTGGCGGTGCACGATGGGTCTGCAGCGGTGACGACCATTGCTTTTTCAGGATGAATCTTGCGACGATTGTTGCGAACTTCATCAATTGGCATGCGTGAATTGGCATAGGCCAGTTCAATAATGTCGTGGTCTGTTGGTCGCGTGTCGGTAGGTGCATCGCCGCCAGGGAAAGGCAAGGTTGAGCCCAACCGCTGGGACAGTTCCCAAAATACTTCCCACTCATTGAGCACATCGCCATCGCGTTCGAGAATGGCGTCCGTGTAGTTGGTGTACGGAGCGGCAAACCATCGGTCCATGAGGTGCGGTACATCTGCACGCTCAAGTGCAAGCGTTGGAGCAATGACATAGTCGGCAAACTCAGCAGTCGCAGACATGCGATGGTCGACAACGACAAGAAGTTCGAGGTCGTTCATAGCGCGAATGGTGAGTTCTTGGTCTGGCCACGCAACAACAGGGTTACCGCCGCTGACGATCAGTGCACGAACCCGACCTTCTCCTGGAGTAATGATTTCTTCTGACAATGTGGCAGTCGGCATCTCGCCGCGGTAGCCCCGCAAGTTGCGAAAACGCGCGGGAGCACCAGTGACAGCAGAACGTGGTGCAATCACCTGTGCACGTTTTGGTGTCTCTGGATATAAAAATAAACCACTTTCGAGAAGATCACCCTCGCGATTTACTCGTCCACATATTGTGTTGATCACGATTCCGAGATGTTCAGTGAGGCTGGGATGTGGAGCCATATTTGGACCGGTTCCGGTTCCGCATGTTCCTTTTGTGCCAGCAGCAAACATTCGCGCTGCTGCAATGATTTGGTCGGCAGGCACATCACATCGCTGTGCAACATAGTCGGTCGTGAACGGTGCAACGCTCTTGCCCAACGCGTCGAGATCAGAGACCCATTGATCGCAGAACTCATGGTCAAAGAGTCCCTCATCCAAAATAATATTGATAAGACCAGCCAATAACGTTGGGTCTTCACCAGGCTTAACAGCAAGATGAATATCTGCACGACTTGCAAGTTCTGTGCGGCGCGGGTCAATCACGATTAATTTCATTCCACGAGCTTTTGCTTCGCGAAGCTTGACAAACGGATCGGTTCCTTGCAATCCTCCGACGGGTCCATAGCTTGAGACCATGGGGTTGTAACCAACTGCTATCAACACATCTGCATCACGAAAGTTGTGATAGCCGGCTTCCCAGATTCCGGTGCGAAAAGGTGCGACACTTTTTGCTGGTTGATCGATGGTGACAGATGTATAAAACGAGGACGACTTGATTCCGTCATGAAATGCACGAGCAGCAGGAACAGCAACACTGTTTTGGTATCCGCCAGTGCCTGTGTAGCTCGCTACTGCACGAGGACCATAGGTGTCGATGATGCGACGAAGTTCTGCAGCAATGCCATCAAGCGCATCAGTGGATGACACTTCTTCGAATGTGCCGTCAGCGCGGCGACGCAATGATTGGCGAATACGCGCGGGATGAGACATCTGTTCTGGAATCTGACGTCCCTTAATGCAGGTGTATCCGGCAAAAAGTGGATCATCGGCGACTCCGCGCACTGCCGTGACGCGACCGAGCGTGACATCGACTTCCATTGGACAACTGGCATGACACACTCGGCAAAAAGACAGATGTGTCGATGTTGTCGAATCGCTTGTTGGTGTGATTGCTTCGTCTATTGACATGAGACCCCCTACATGTGTGCGACTTCGCGAGAGCGAACCCATGGGGTAGTTTATGTCAAGTTCGACAGCGGGGAGTAAGGGTGGCTACAAATACGGCGTCTTCACGGGTCGATGACCTCATAAATCGGGAGCAATCAGCAATCGCCTGCCCGTATCCCATCTTTGCTGAACTGCGCGAGCATGATGGTCCAATATTTCATGAGCACCTTGGGGCCTGGTTGGTGACCAAATATGACGATGTGCGGATGATCTTGCGTGATACCGAGAGGTTTTCGAGTCGTAGCCCGACTGGTCCTCAAGCAGCCGGAACCGTGTTGATGGAACGGTTTATGGAGTTGTCGCAGGATCCAACGATGGCACCGTATCTCACATCGATCACTGCTGGGCGGGGACAGGCAGCAGTGTTGTTAAATGCCGACCCACCAGATCATCGGCGCCAGCGCAAACTCGTGAACCCTGCGTTTCGTCCAGACCGTTTGCGCAGCATGGAGCCTGCGATTAGTGAGACTGCAAGTCGTTTGCTTGATGATGTGGTGGCGCAGATTCAAGATTCAGGACAAGTTGACATCGTGACAAAGTTTGCCGTCGGTTTGCCAATGACAATTATTGCTTTGGCTCTGGGGGTATTGGGAGATGACCTCGCGATGTTTAAGCGTTGGTCAGATGACATTGTGATGCCTGTCGGAAATCATTCACCATCGCTCGATCAGGTGCGCGGATTCATTGTGTCATCGAACGAATTCAAGGAGTATTTCTTGGGCCGTATTGCGCTGAGTAAACGAGAGCCTGCAGAGAATATTTTGTCGGATATCGCCAACGCTGTGATTGATGGCGAAGAACTTACTGACGATGAGCAGCTCGGCATGTTGCAGCAATTCTTAGTCGCTGGCAATGAGACAACAACTAAGTTGATCACTAACATCATTCATGCGCTCGCTGCCGACGCTGCTTTACAAGCGCGAGTCCGCGCTGATCGCTCGTTGATTGAACCGTTAGTCGAAGAAATGTTGCGCATTGAAGCTCCGGTCGGGGGTTTGTTTCGTCAGGCCAAGGTTGATGTGCAGATTGGGGCGACGACCGTGCCTGCTGGTGATCATTTGTGGTTGTTGTTTGCTGCCGCTAATCGGGATCAGTGCAAATTTGCTGAACCAGATGCCGTCGATATTGACAGGTCAAATGTCAAAGATCACTTGGCTTTCGGCAATGGTGAGCATTTTTGTCCGGGCGCTGGTTTGGCCAGGCTTGAAGCCTGTATTGCCACGGGTCTACTGCTGGATCGCCTCGCCAACATCACGGTGGCTCCTGACAACGATTTTGTGTACGAGGACTCCTTTGTATTGCGGGGTCTCAAACACCTCAATATCTGCGCTGTCGCGATTTAGGCGCTGTCGTAATTTAGGCGCCTGAGTCCACCCCCGTACCTGTAGGGCCAGGCCGCTCTGGCTTGCCCCCGACCCTGCTGTTGCTTGGGATAGCGCGAGAACTAATCCATCGGTTAGTTTAGCAAGACACACAAATGGTCGGGCGACCACACAATAGGGGGACCAGAAATGGCAGAGCGTTGGATTACAGATCGTGACCCAAGTGTGCGGTGGCCTCATTACACACGCGCCAATGCAGGTGAAGTATTGCCAACTGCGGCGAGTCCACTCGGACAACAGTTCAGTTGGGAAAAAGGAATTCTTCTGGGATGGCGCGACGGATACGTGCGCAGCGGAAACTATTCACTCGATGAGTTCACTGAGAGCCCGCCCGCAGTGGCTGGATTCTTTGCTGGATATTTTTATATCAACTTGGCCAACGTGCGCATGCAAGGAGTCCGGAGTCCTGCTGTCACCGTAGAACAACTTGAC
>JAEMRC010000126.1 GCA_016463545.1 Ilumatobacteraceae bacterium | reverse complement strand
CCGCTCACCTTGCACGAAGTGGACTTGGAAGAGTTACGCGGAATCAACGACCGCATCGACCTTGACGAAGTTGCAACAGTGTTTCTGCCACTCACGCGACTCCTGAATCTGTACGTCAGCGCCACGCAAAATCTGCATAAAGTCTCTGCCACATTTCTTGGAACAATGGCACCAAAAGTTCCTTACGTCATTGGCGTTGCCGGAAGCGTTGCTGTTGGCAAGAGCACCTTCGCGCGTATTTTGCAAGCATTGCTCGCCCGCTGGCCAGAACATCCGCGCGTAGACCTGCTCACAACGGATGGCTTTTTGCTTCCCAACGCGACGCTGCTCGATCGCGGCATGATGAATCGAAAGGGATTCCCCGAAAGTTACGACACCAGGCGACTTCTGCAGTTTTTGCGCGACGTCAAGGCTGGTTGCGCAGAGGTGACAGCCCCCGTGTATAGCCACATTGTCTACGACGTCATCCCCGACGCAGAAGTCGTTATTTGTCAACCAGATATTTTAATAATTGAAGGACTCAACGTTTTGCAAGTAGGCGCAGAAGCAACAGAGTTTGTGAGTGACTACTTTGATTTCTCTATTTATATTGATGCACTCGAAACAGACATTGAGAAATGGTACGTCGAAAGATTTCTCACGTTATGTCAAACGATATTTCAGAATCCTGACAGTTTCTTTCAAAACTTCGCCCATCTCACACAAGACGAAGCAATCGCCACTGCTCGAAGTATCTGGCGCGAGATCAACGGCAAGAATCTTATTGAGAATATTGAACCGACTAAATCACGCGCATCATTATCGTTGCATAAAGACGCTGCACACAGAGTGACAGAGATTCATCTTCGCAAACTTTAGATTGTCTCTTAGCGATGTAATGCGTTGAGATAGTTATACACCGTGATGCGCGAGACACCCATTGCGTCTGCGACATCTTCGACGGCACGTCGCAATGTAAACGCACCGCGTTGGTCGAGCAACCGAATCGCTTTTTGCTTGTCATTGCGCGACAGGGCCGGAAGAGTTGACCCGAGTTCTTTCTCAACAGAAACAATCAAACGATCAAGCGCTCCGTGTAGTGGCGGTAATCGGACAACGGCCACTACTTCTCCATCCCATGTCAACGGGATATCTCCTGGTTGCTGCTCGTCAGTTGACACAAGAATTGCCCCAGTTGCATGGAGTAGCGGCCTGACCGCAGCAATGATTGGATGATTCGGGATCATCGCATCAACTCTCAATTCTTTCGACATGCACACTGACATGTGTTGCCCCAGTTGCATATGCGACCTTTGTTAATTCCCCCACCGCCGCACCAACGGTCTCGAGTGTGGTGACAAAAGTAGAACCAAAAGGACCAAAGTCAACGGAGATTCCCATTGCCTCCACGGCGGCTACTGCTGCCGTGACATGCTCGCCTGGTGCACCTTCGACAAATGGCTCGATAGTGAACTCGACAAGGACTTCGTTTCTCATAGTTGTCACATCTGTCAGGCTAAGCGATAACGGAACGAAAATTGTCAAGCCGCGGCAAAAGCAACGCGAGGCTGTCCGGCAAGAACTCCTTGCCTTTCAACCACTGCAGCAACTCTGCTGTGTGCACCCAGTGGGCCTCAGTGATTTCGCCGTCAGCAAAGGTAAACGGACCGTTGCAACGCACCACAAAACACGAAGCCACTAATTTCACCTCAGCATCCTCGTATGCCCCCAACCCGAGTGGACCTACTTCACACCCCACGATTCCGAGTTCTTCGGCTAGTTCACGCTCCGCGGCTGTCTGCCAATTCTCGCCGACGCCAGCAACGCCTCCCACGCAGACATCCCATGCTCCAGGCCAGACATCCTTCGTGAGCGCTCGACGATGGACCAAAAGTTGGTCATCATCATTGAGAACCCCGATGAAAACACTGCGGTGGCGAAGCCTTTGGGCTCTCATCTGTGCCCGCGTCACCACCCGAACGACGTCGCCTGCTCTGTCTACTTCTTCAACAAGTTCATCAGCGCTTCCACCGTTCTGGCCATGCATACCTCTGTGCCTACCATGAGGTATGGCTAAATCCACAGATGATGCATCTCTAGCGGCAATCGAACGTCACGGAAACGTGGTCGGTCTTTTGAGCCAAGCAGACGACGTCTTTAGCGACACCGTTGCTCTACGTCGCGAACTTCATCGTTGGCCCGAGATCGGCAATCATCTGCCCACTACTCGCGAACAAGTTCTTAGTGCCCTCGAAGGTTTGCCCCTTGACATCACATTGCATGAAAGTACAAGCGGCATCGTTGCCACACTCACGGGTGACAAACCTGGCGACACAGTGCTCCTGCGCGGCGACATGGACGCACTTCCGATGCCAGAAGATACTGATATTGATTTCTCATCGGCGAACGAAAACCGCATGCACGCATGTGGACATGACATGCACACGTCAATGCTTGTGGCTTCGGCAAAAATTTTGTCAGCGCGAAAAAGTGACATCACCGGACGTGTGATGTTTATGTTTCAACCTGGCGAAGAAGGCTACGGCGGTGCAGTATTTATGCTCAACGAAGGAATGCTTGATGCCACACCGCTCTCGAACGGTCAAGCGTCTCCTATCACGGGGGCATTTGCAATGCACATGACGCCCAATATCCCAGCCGGAATGGTCGGTATTCGGCCTGGTCCTACCATGGCCTCGAGTGACACTCTCACTATCACCATCACTGGCAAGGGTGGACATGCAAGCGCACCACACCAAGCTCTCGACCCGGTTCCTGTGGCATGCGAAATTGTTCAAGCGCTACAAACCCTGGTGACGCGGCGCATTGATGTGTTTGATCCTGGCGTTATTACTGTCACCAACATTCACGCTGGCACTGCATACAACGTGATCCCAGAAACTGTAGAAATCAAAGGAACAATGCGTGCCATTAGTGAGCGAACGCGTGAAAAAATACACGAAGGAATCCAGCGAGTTGCAGATGGTATTGCCGCAGCACACGAAATGACTGCCACTGTTGATCTCGTGCGCGGATACCCAGTCACCGTCAACGATGACAATTTCGCTGCGTTTGCCCACGATGTTGGCTGTGCAGTGATGGGAGATAAAAACGTCATCAGCATGCCTCATCCAGTGATGGGCGCCGAGGATTTCAGTTATGTTCTGCACAAATTACCTGGCGCAATGATGTTTGTTGGGGCCACGCCTGACGGCGCAAACCCAGCCACAGCAGCTCCTAATCACAGCAATCGCGCCATCTTCAACGAAGAAGGAATGCGCAAAGGTTCTGCAATGTATGCAGCAGTTGCTCTGCGACATCTCGGGGTGCGTTTAAGTTAAACCATTAACGCGGAGAAACATCGTCGCCGTACAGCATGTTCATCACGGGTTCAAGATTTGGTCCGCGACGCAGTGTGTGCCCACCATCAACACTGATGCATTGACCAGTGATCCAACTGCTCTCAGGGCCAGCCAAGAATCGCACAAGATTAGCCACATCTTGCTCAGTTCCGACACGACCCAACGGCATCTGCTCTAAATAGTCATTGACAAGTTCCGGCATCGCTGTGAGCCCCGCCGTGATGTCGGTGGGCACCAAACTTGGTCGCACTGCATTAGCCCGAATACCAACATGACCGAGTTCATCGGCAATATTTTTCACGAGCATTTCTAAGCCCGCCTTCGACACGCAATACGGTGTCATAAATCGATGTGTAAGTGGACCAGCAATCGAAGAAATCGCAACCATTGTTCCACCTTTCTTCGCCATTGCAATTGACGCATGTTTAAACAACAAAAACGCACCCGTCAGATTTGTATTCATCACGTCGTTCCACTGCTCTAAAGTTGTCTGATGAAATGGGCCACCATGCCCAACTCCTGCTGATGCCACCACTACACCTAACGGTGCCAGCGTCACTGCTTTATTAATTGCATCACGCACCTGCGTTTCATTCGCTACATCACAGACCGCGAAATGCGATTCAAGACCTTCAGATGCGAGCACTGCAACTGCATTTACAAGTTTGGATTCAGTACGACCTGCCAAAACCACAGCAGCGCCATCACGGCCAAGCTGTCGAGCGCACTCCAATCCAATTCCGCTACCACCACCCGTTACCACCGCAGATTGACCTACAAATTCTGAACTCATTCTCTATCCCCTTTTGATCTGCTACAAACTCTAAGTCACAAAAGGCTCAATTACGACGGCGCACTAGAAAGGCAGGATTTCAAAAAAATTTTCTGCCTGACGGCAGAAAATTTAAATAGAGAAATAGATCAAAAAGCCCGCACTGGACGCACGTAGTACGTGAAGGTCTTGATGAGGTAGGCCTTGTCGTTGTAGTACTGATAGCCATTGTCGAAACGCTGGCTCCACGCGGTGGTGGCGGCGTCCTCAGAAGAACTCCAATAGGTGACAGTAGAAAAACCACTTGCGCCTGTGCCCGAGTTCAATGTGCCACCGGTACACACGGGTGCATCCGATACCCAAGCAACACCCCGTTGCCATTTGCACATCTGGTTGAGTTCGTCTTTTGATGGCAGATGCCAGTCGGTTTTGCTGTTGTTGGTGTAGTCAGCAGCAACTCGAATTGCCCCCGAGGTGCAAGTGCTGTCGGCTGTGGTCGTGTTTGACATACCTGAACCAATGCCTTGAGCAGTCGCACCACGGGAACTGCTGGTGTTCGAGCAC
>JAEMRC010000036.1 GCA_016463545.1 Ilumatobacteraceae bacterium | reverse complement strand
GCTTTCACTCCCTCTGACCCTGAGACAAATCCTGCGATCGAGATAATCGGACTAATTTAAACCTTTTAATTAGTAATGTGATTCAAAATGAATCCATGGAAACCAACGCTCGCCCAAATCAATCGGCACGATAAGTTTGGTCAACAACAGTCCTGCAGTTTAGGAAACCGAAGCCAAAGTGGTTGCGTTAAGTTCAGACATCACTGCGTGGCCTGCAATGAAGGCATCAACATCGTCGGCTGCACCACTGGGTCCGAGATCTGGACCATCACAAGCAATCGTGGTGGCTTTTCTGGTTCCGAAATCAGCTGCTGGTGGAGCAGAGGTCAATGGCCTCAATGAACCTGACGCACACGTCGGTACGTTGAGATTAAATAGTCGCGCAGGCTTTTTATCGATGATGTCTTGTTTGTATTGCGCGAGCCACTCCGTAACGAGGGGTGCCGCTGTTTCAAAGGCAGGAGTTTCGGCGATTCCTTGACTGACGGCTAACGCCCAATATCCAAGACGAGTTGCTGTCGCAGCCGCACCGACAGTGCCAGAGATTTTGACAAACGGCCCAATGTTTTGGCCTGCGTTGATGCCACTGATCACTACGTCTGGAACAACATTGGCAGCGAAAGCGGCATTGACCGAGTCAGCCGGAAACCCCGCGACTGAGTAACCGGCAACTCCGCTTGCCGTTGTGGCCGCAACTCCAGGCAAACCTCCGGGTGTTGTTTTGTCAGCAGTTCCACTCTGATTAGTAGCGGGCGCCCAGACGATGACGTCGAGGTCAGGATCTTTTTTGAGTTCATTGACAACCGCGTCGATGCCGGCGGCATCAATCCCATCATCATTTGTAACGAGCACGACTAGTTGTTCGCTTTGAATCGTTGTGTCAACAGGTGGCGCTGTGGTCTCCATCGGAGACTCTGTCGCAGTTGTGGGTGTAATGGAAGAGTCTTCGGACGATCCTGAGCACGCCGAAAGCATTACCCAACATAGTCCGACACCGATAGCAACTCGATTGATTTTCATTTCGTGTTTCTAACACACAATCTTGAGACGTTCAATTTATCAATTGAAAAATTACGCTTTTGCTGCTGCCCATGATTTACCCCATGCCGAGTTCACTTCAATGGGGACATCTAGTTTCATTGCACTTCGCATAATGTTCAGCACGAGTTCATTAACTTGTTCTTTTTCGTGCATTGGTGACTCGGTCACCACTTCGTCGTGTACTTGCAACACAATGCGCGACTCTAGACCTTGTGCACTTAAAACGTCATCGATACGAACGAGGGCAACTTTGAAAATATCTGCGGCAAGTCCCTGAATAGCGGCGTTCATTGCTTGACGCTCGCCTGCTTGGCGAACTCTGAAGTTGTCGCTGAGTAGCTCGGGTATTTGACGTCGTCGCCCAAAGAGAGTCTCTGTGTATCCACGTTGCCGTGCTTCATTGATTGTCTTGTCCATGTACTGCTTGACATTGGGAAATGCCGCAAAGTATGCATCGAGGATTTCGGATGCTTCATGAACGCCGATCACTAGTCGTTGACTCAGTCCATACGCCTCCATGCCATACGCAAGACCGTAGGACACCATTTTGGCTTTTGATCGTTGCTCGCTTGTGACGTCTGAAATATCAACATGAAATACTCGGGCTGCCGTTGCGTTGTGAACGTCTTGACCAGATCGAAATGCTTCAATGAGTCCTGAATCGGCAGCAAGATGCGCAATGCATCTGAGTTCGATTTGGTTGTAGTCAGCGACCATCAATTCACAACCAGGTCGGGGTACAAACGCCGTTCGAAAAACTCTCCCCTCATCGGTACGAGTCGGGATGTTGTGCAAGTTTGGTTGATCGCTACTTAGTCGACCAGTGCGCGCCACGGTTTGATTGAAGGTGGCATGAATACGATCATCGGTCGCTACTTCTGCGAGTAGACCCTCGCCATATGTTGATCGAAGTTTCTCTGTTTCGCGATAGCGCAACAATGGCTCGATGAACTCAGGCCAAAGGGTGCGAAGACTCTCAAGCGTTGCCGCGTCGGTGCTGTAGCCGGTCTTCTTTTTCTTGCCAGGGGCTAGTCCTTTGTCGGTGTATAACACTTCGCGAAGTTGCTTTGGTGAGTTGGGGTTAAATTCTCGTCCTGCAATTTTATGAAGTTGCACCGTAAGTTCTTGAACTTCTTGAGTGAGCCTGTCGCGGATTGACGTCAGTGCGTTGCGGTCGACGCCAATACCGACGTCTTCCATGCGAGCCAGTACTCGAACGAGAGGATTCTCTATGTCGGTGTACAAAGACGAGATACCACCGTTGGTAATCTCCGCGCGCAACACATCGGCGAGCAATGCTGTGAAATATGCATGCTCTGCCACGACAATGTCGTCGCTTGCTTCGTCAAAGTTGAACTGTCCTGTTGCCTCTGCAACTCCTGAAGGTTCAGCACCGAGGTATCTCGCACAAATTGCGTTGAGCGAGTAACTATTTTCTGAAGGGTTAACAAGATACGCCGCGATTGCTGTATCGATAGTGAGTCCAGTCATGTCTACACCAAGAGCAAGCAATGATCGCATGAGTGGCTTGGCATCATGCATGTGAATGTCAGTGGCAGTGGCTAGTGCGTCTTGAACGTCGCTGTGAGCGAGCAAACTACTCGGGACCCATAACACTTGGGCCTGAGTGACGTCTTGCACAACAGCAATCCCGAGCAATGGCGACCGACCAGGAGCGTCTTGCCAACGAGCCGCCAGAACAGTTGGTGATACCGCGAGCACGGATACAACATCACTGGCTGATTGTGCCGTTGATACCTGAACGGCACGAATGACATGTTTGTGTTCGATTTTGGTGTTGACAGAAGACGTTTGTGTCGCTGCAGATGCGGCGGGTTGTTGAGATGACTCTCGTGGGGTCCATCCCAATTGCTTGACAAGACCTTCGAGTCTCTTAAACATTGTGCGAAATTCGAAAAGTTCAAACATCTGGCGTGCTGCTTGAAGGTCTGGCATGGGAACAGTGGCTGTGATGTCAACGTCAATGGGGACATCACGTTGCAAAATCATAATTGCCGCGTTGCGCTGGACGCGCTCACCGTGTTCGATCAGGCTCGCCTGCAATTTGGGAGTTTGCTCTGTGGCGTGGGCTAAGACATTGTCTAAATCACCGTATTCGTTGATGAGTTTGGCAGCGGTTTTTTCGCCAACGCCCGGAACGCCTGGCAAGTTATCGCTTGGGTCACCGCGGAGCGCTGCGTAGTGCGCGTATTGCGCAGGTGTTACGCCAGTGCGCTCTTTGATACCCGCTTCGTCGTAAATGGCGTATTCGCTTACTCCCCTTTTGTTATACAGGACTCGAATGTGTGGATCAGCGACAAGTTGATAGCTATCCCGATCGCCAGTGACGATCAGAATATCTTCTTTGTTTTGAGCAATCGTGGTGGCGAGTGTTGCAAGGAGATCGTCTCCTTCAAAACCTGCTTTTTCGATCCATGTCACTCCAAGTACGTCGAGGAGTTCTCGAATGAGTGCGAGTTGCTGTCGCAAGATGTCTGGTGATGCCGCTCGTTGGGCCTTGTATTCCGGAATTGCGAGATGTCGAAATGTGGGCTCAGGTCGATCAAATACAACAATCACACGATCAGGTGAATGTTCTTTGAGCAATGTCAACAACATTGTGGTGAAGCCATAAATTGCATTAGTGACTTGGCCACTTGCGTTTGTCATGTCTTCGGGTAGTGCAAAAAACGCACGATACGCCAACGAGTTGCCATCGAGGGCCATCGTCAACATGTTTTACGACGCAGTCTTCACGGATGAAGTTCGCCAGCGACCACTTGACCCGCAACGACATGCATCGTGAGGCGTAGATTCATGGCAGAACGCTGGAGAAAACCGAATGAATCTGCTTCAGAGAGTTTGTACTTATCCATTAAGACTCCCTTGGCCCGATCAAGAGTTTTGCGAATCTCTAGTTGTTCCCCGAGAGCGTCTATTTCGCCATTGAGCGACTGCATTTCGCGAAAGCGTCCGATTGCAACTTCGATTGCTGGGATCAAATCACTCTTTTGGAATGGCTTTACTAAGTATGCGAGCGCTCCAGCGTCGCGAGCCTCTTCAATGACTTCGCGTTGACTGAATGCCGTCAAAATTAAAATGCCGCAAACTTTTTCGGCCGAGATAATGCGAGCTGCTGCTAAACCATCCATCCCTGGCATCTTGATATCGAGGATCACAAGATCTGGGCGCAGTTCTCGCACGAGTTCGACGGCTTTGTCTCCGCGACCTGTCTCGCCAACGACGTCGTAGCCCTCTTCTTCGAGAGTCTCTTTGAGGTCAAGACGAATGATGGCTTCGTCTTCTGCAATTACTACTCGTACTGTCACTCGGTTATGTCTTTCATTTGGTCGAGCAGTCGATCGATCGTGATTTCTAGCTCGGTAACTACGGCTACGAGTCTGCCACGATGGACAACCATCACATCAACATGTGCTTGAGCGTCGCGATGTTCAAAACCGGCGGCGGGGGTCTCTGAGACAAGCGCTCGAACGGCTAAGTCATCAGCATCGTCGACAAGCGCGGCGAGTTGATCTTGGACGACGAGCAGCTCAAGACGTGCCTCGCGGAGTTTGTCGCTCGTCTGGCGCAGTTTGCGCTCGAGAAGTCGCTGACCCATGGGGGAAAGTGTATTGATCACCTGGTGCCCGAGGTGGGAGTCGAACCCACACGTCCTTACGAACAACGGATTTTGAGTCCGTCGCGTCTGCCATTCCGCCACTCGGGCCAGGACGAAAGAGCGTATCGGATGGGCTGGCGTACCGCTGAGTAACCCCATGGTTCTTGCCAATCCGTCTATGGTTATGAGGTCGGCTGAACTCACGCCCCCCAGATTTCGGAGATTTCATAGAACATGCTCGCTTTTACGTTTCCGGGTCAGGGCTCACAGAGGCCCGGCATGGGCAGGCCATGGGCCAACCATGAGAGCTGGGAAATTGTGCTTGAGGCGTCTGAAATTATCAGTCGAGATATTGCACATCTCTTGCTTGACGCTGATGCTGAAGAATTAAAAGACACGCGTAATGCGCAACTCACCACCTTTGTCTCAAGTCTGATGGTTCTTGATGCAGTCGAGCGCCTTGGTATTGAGCCAAGTTTTTGCGCTGGACACAGTCTTGGGGAATACACCGCACTCACCGCTACCGGTGCACTTGGACTTCTAGAAGGAGTTGCGCTTGTTGCCACGCGCGCCGATGCCATGCACGAGGCAGGCTTGGCATCTCCGGGAACAATGGCGGCAATTCTTGGCCTTGATGATGATCAAGTTGAGATTGCTTGTCGACGCGCAGACAGTGATGTGTGGGTTGCCAATTTCAATGCGCCTGGTCAAGTTGTGATCGCTGGTTCAGTTGCCGGAGTCAGTGCAGCCGGAGTGATTGCAAAAGAACTCGGTGCAAAACGCGTGATGTCGCTTCCGGTATCGGGCGCATTTCATACACCTTTTATGTCCAGTGCACGAGACCGATTGCGCGAGGCAATTTCGCTTGCAGCGCCGCGAGATACCGAAGTTCCAATTATCTCTAACGTTGATGCGCTAGCTCACGACATTGGTTCGGATTGGAGTTCGCTGTTGTCAGCACAACTCTCAAGTCCCGTGCGATGGAAACATTGTTTGCTCACAATGGCCGAGCTCGGGGTTACTGGTTTTGTTGAACTCGGACCAGGTGGAGTGCTCACCGGAATGGCTAAGCGCACGGTTGACTCTGCCCGCACGATCAGCGTGTCTACGCCGGAAGAACTTGACAATCTCATTGATTGGGTTGATGCCGAGTCACCATCAGCGCCTCCCCATATTGAGGGTGAGCATCTTTTCGCAGTCGAGCGACTCATAGTGAGTCCAGCCGCCGGAATATTTACGCCGATAAAAATCCCTACTCTCTCCCCGATATTGGTGGGACAAGTGATTGGACATGTTGGGGAACACGAAGTTCGCTCAGCTTTTGACGGTCTACTGCAGGCCTATATTGCTGTCGATGGCGAACGCGTCACGTCTCGGCAACCCATTGCGTGGCTCAGAACGCAAACGTCATGAGACGGAGCCGATAATGCCAATCATTCCTGCAGGCGTGCGAGGTGCACGCATCACCGGTTGGGGTTCTGCGCTCGGACACAAAGTCGTCACCAATAACGATCTTGCCGCCACGATGGAAACGAATGACGAATGGATCAGGGAGCGAACTGGCATTCATCAGCGCAGTATTGGTGGCACAACTGCCGAATTAAGCATTGCAAGTGGACGCGCCGCCCTTGAGATGTCAGGCGTCGACCCAGCATCAATCGATGTGCTGGTTTTAGCCACCACCACTCCTGACAGAACGGTGCCCGCTACGTCTGCGAACGTGCAAAATGCTCTCGGACTTCGGTGTGGTGCATTTGATGTCAATGCTGCATGTTCTGGATTTGTATATGCGCTCGTCACTGCTCATGGCTTGTTGGCAATGGGTGCACAGCGAGCACTTGTTATTGGTACCGACACACTGTCTCGCATTGTTGATTGGACCGACCGCAATACGGCGATTTTGTTTGCAGACGGATCAGGTGCAGCGGTGCTTGAGGCAACCTCAGGACCTGGTCAATTAGTGAGTTGGGATCTTGATGCTGACGGAAGTCTTGAAGATCTGCTCTTCGCCGAACTCGGAGAGAATGTTCAGATGAATGGCAAGGAAGTGTTTCGTCGAGCAGTTCGCATCATGGTCGACTCCGCCACCAAGACGATGCAACACGCCGGAGTCACTGCGGACCAAATAGCGCTCATTGTTCCGCACCAAGCCAACATACGTATCATCACTGCCGCGTGTGAGCGATTAGGAGTGCCAATGGACCGTGCTGCGATGACGATCGAATATACGGGCAACACGTCATCGGCATCAATACCATTGGCTTTGTTTCATGCCGCTGACGCAGGTCGTCTGAAGCAAGATGACCTTGTGTTGCTTGTTGGGTTTGGCGCTGGCATGACAGCAGCAAGCGCATTATTGAAATGGGGGGCATTGTGAACCGGGTTGTATTGGTGACGGGTGGCGCGACTGGCATTGGACTGGCGTGTGCACAACGCTTCTTGGATCTTGGCGACAAGGTGGCGATCACATATCTCTCTACGCCGCCGCCGCCTCAGTTTTTCGGAGTGCAGTGTGATGTCACCTCAAGCACCGATGTTGATGCGGCATTCAGCGCGATTGAAAATCATTTTGGAGCTGTTGAAGTTTTAGTGTCGAATGCGGGCATCACTAAAGACGCTTTGTTATTGCGCATGTCAGAACTTGACTTTGCAGGAGTCGTCGACACAAATCTCACCGCTGCTTTTCGAATCACAAAGCGAGCAACCAAAAACATGCTCAAGGCTCGCTCAGGCCGTGTGATTTATATTTCATCAGTGGTGGCACTATTGGGCTCGGCTGGGCAAGCCAACTATGCCGCCTCTAAATCAGGCCTGGTTGGCCTGGCACGGTCTTTGGCTCGAGAACTTGGCTCCCGCAACATCACGGTCAACGTGGTGGCTCCTGGCCCAGTCAGCACGGCAATGACTGCCGCCTTGGGGGCCGAGCGACTCGACGAACTCACGGCAGCGGTTCCGCTCGGACGAATGGCAACCCCCGAAGAAATAGCAGGTGTCGTGGTGTTTTTAGCGGGCCCTGACGCTGCGTATATCACCGGCGCCGTAATACCAGTTGACGGCGGTCTTGGTATGGGTCACTAATCAAAAATACCTGTCCGCGTGTCGTTTGTGCGAGAATAGAAACACCCTTAAGGAGAAAACATGGACCAACAATTATTCGATCGTTTCACAAAATGTGCAGTGGCTGTTCTTTCAGTTGATGCATCTCAAGTTGTGCCAGAGGCGACATTCAAAGATCTAGACGCTGATTCACTCGATCTTGTTGAGTTCGTGATGGCCCTCGAAGAAGAGTTCAACATCGAAGTTCCAGAAGAAGACCTTGAAGGTGTCACAACTGTCGGCGGTGCGTTTAATATCGTGTCGTCAAAATTGTAGGGAGTCTCTGACGTGCAAGGCGCAGGACACCGCGTCGCTATTACTGGTTTTGGTGTCGTAGCACCGTGCGGTATCGGCAAAGAGCAGTACTGGAAAGGTCTCCTTGGTGGTCCTGCTGTCGGCACAGTTTCTGTCGAGGTATCGGACTGGGATCCACTTCCCTATTTTGCAAACGCTAAAGATGCTCGGCGCGCTGATCGTGTCGAACAGTTTGCTATTGCTGCCGCTCAAGAAGCATTCGCTCAATCCGGAATGCCTTCTGTTGATCCATCGCGTTTTGGAACAATCTTTGCTACCGGTGTTGGCGGTCTACACACGCTCGAAGAACAAATTGCCATTCGTCTAGAGAAGGGCGATCGTCGTGTCTCACCTTTTTTGGTTCCGATGATGATGGTCAACGCATCTGGCGCCGCTATCTCAATGAAATACAACCTGCAAGGTCCAAATGAGACCGTCTGTACCGCATGTGCGGCCTCGACTCATGCAATCGGATACGCCGCGCGAATGATCGCGTGGGGTCGCTGCGACGCTGTTGTGACAGGTGGGTCTGAAGCCGCCGCAACTCTGACATCGCTTGCAGGATTCGGAAACATGACGGCGCTTTCCTCGTCCGGCTCAAGCAAGCCATTTGATGTGTCTCGCGATGGCTTCGTCATGGGCGAAGGTGCCGCGGTGTTTATTCTTGAACGCTACGACTTGGCTCTCAAGCGCGGCGCAAAGATTTTGGGAGAAATACTTGGTGCAGCGAGCAACGCCGATGCTCACCACGTAACTGCACCGTCTCCAGGCGGTGTGGGCGCAATTGCTTGCATGCAACAAGCGCTTGATGATGCTCAACTACGCGCCAGCGACATCACACAGGTCAATGCGCACGGCACATCGACACCACTTAATGACGCTGCAGAAGCAAGCGCGATGTCTCATGTCTTTGGTGCACACGGAGTTGCCGTCACAAGCGGCAAGGGCGTCACTGGGCATGCACTTGGCGCCGCTGGCGCACTTGAGGCTGCTTCGGTCCTGTTGTCATTTGAACATTCAATGATTCCGCCGACCGCTGGCACCACAACCATTGACCCTGCGATGACAATCGATCTTGTGATGGGCGCACCGCGTCAGTGGACACCAGGTCCGACGATGTCAAGTAATTTTGGCTTTGGTGGACACAATGGCTCGCTCATCATCGCACCTGCATAAATCTTGCTCAGATAGAAAGCCAATCTGCTTGTTGCATTCTCCACTTGTTTCTTATACCTGATTCACTCGGTGCTTCAATCGCTGATTCTCCTGTCCAGTAGTTTTCAAAACCCAATCGCTGCGGAATCAAGCCAGAAATAACGTTGGCGACGTCATGATGTATTTCTACAGTCCTTATCGAACCCATCTCAAATGCAACCGTCGTCAATGCACGAGTCACTGCAGTCGCGATGCCCTTGCCGGTGTACCCAGTGCGAACCCAATAGCCGATCTCCAACGAATCGACTGCGCCACGCAAGTGGAAACCTGTGCCACCGACTTGAATGTCATCAAGAAATATTCCCATCATGAAGTCTTCTCCTGCATCCCACTTGGCGTTCCAGGTTGCAATATGCACCTCTCGTTGCGACACATCAACAGGTTCTTCGTCGATCCAGCCCATCCAGGGCTTGAGGTGCTCAATGCTTGACGTCACAGCGTCAACCAAACGTGCGGCATCAGCAATTACGTATCTCCGTATGGAGCAGTTGCCCGCGTCGATATGTTCAGGCGGTCGTTCACTAATTACATGCGCCATGAGTGACCTAAGGTTCTATGCATCTACCAAAACAAACATCAGTTCACATTCACATGCGACTTCGTCATTGAGTAACGCACGGCCTACACCCTTGCCCGCGCGCGAACTCATGCGAGTCAGTTCGACCATCAAGACAAGTTCGTCACCTGGGCTTACTTGACGTCGAAAACGCGCCGCATCAAGACCTCCGAAGAGCGGCAATTTGCCAGTCATGCTTTGGTCGGACAAAACAACATACGCCCCCACTTGGGCGATTGCTTCACACATCAGCACACCTGGCAGTGTGGGGCGGCCCGGGAAATGTCCTGGGAAGAACCATTCATCACCATTAAGTTTCCAGTGTCCGACAGCGCTTTTGCCGACGACGAGTTCACTGATCCGATCGACAAACAAGAACGGTGCCCGATGTGGCAGCACCGTATCAGGGGCCGGAAAAGAGTTCATTTTTTTAGTGCCGCAAGCAAAAGAGTAGGCGTATCTTTTGGCGACACCTTGTACCACGCGTTGATGATCTTGCCACTCGTATCGATTAAGAATGCAGACCGCTCGATACCCATATACTCGCGTCCGTACATTGATTTCTTTTTCCAGACATTAAATGCGAGAGCCGCTGTATGTTCGGTGTCGGCAAGCAAAGTAAAACCTAGATCGTATTTTTCGTCAAATTTTAGTTGCTTGGCTGGCTTGTCTGGACTGATTCCGATGATCACTGTTCGACCAATGTCAGCAGCGATGTCGCGTAGGCCGCACGATTGTTGCGTGCAACCAGGGGTGTCGGCTTTGGGATAAAAGTAAATCAATACTTTGCGCTTTGCCACTCGTGATGCAGCCAATTTTTTGTCGTGCTGATCGAGCAGCGCCAGCACTTCTTTTAGTGGTGCTTTGTCTCCAGGCTTCAA
The DNA here is from genome assembly GCA_016463545.1 of Ilumatobacteraceae bacterium. Lineage (GTDB taxonomy): Bacteria > Actinomycetota > Acidimicrobiia > Acidimicrobiales > Ilumatobacteraceae > UBA2093. The sequence goes on along the minus strand of JAEMRC010000036.1, from coordinate 7,858 downwards.
CATGACAATGACAATAGTGCCAAGTTCTTATGACCCAAGAGCATTAGGTCTTTACAGCGTGATAGCGCGACGTACCTCAGCGATGTATTCACCAACAGCGTCGGCGCCAGACTCTATTAGGCGACGCATCACGGAGGCTCCCTGAATCACGCCATCGGCAACCTGAACAGCCTGGGCTGCTTGTTGTGCGTTTGACACACCCACGCCTACAAGCACGGGCACCTCAGTAATGGCTTTAAGGCGACGAGCAAGATCAGTTGCTGTGTGTTCAAGTGCAGCACGTTCGCCGGTGACGCCCAGCAATCCGACTGAATACACAAAGCCTCTCGCTCGTGCCACCACGCGAGGCAGTCGATCGTCTGGCGCTGTTGGTGCTGCCAGCATGACAGTCTCAACACCAGCGGCGTCGGCCGCTTCACACCATGGTCCAGATTCTTCGAGCGGAAGATCAGGAATAATTGCACCGCTCACGCCTGAATCTGCAAGTGCAAAAGCGAATCGCTCGTGACCAGCATGAAACACCGTGTTGTAGTAACACATCACTGCAAGAGGAATCCCCACATCGAGGGAGCGAACTTCTTGCAGGATTGAAATTGGGGTTGCCCCTGCTTGTAATGCCTTTTGAGAGGCGTGCTGGATGATTGGACCGTCCATCACGGGATCAGAGAATGGTAAACCGATTTCGATTGCATCCGCTCCATTGGCCGCGCACGCCCGAATCGCATTTTGCCAACCCGGATATCCGCCAGTGATGTATGGGACGAGACTTTTGCCTCCGGCATCGCGACGCTGACGGAGCTGTGTCTCTAGTCGACCATAGGTCACAACTTGCCGTCCAAGACATCCATCATTTGGCCGACATCTTTGTCTCCGCGGCCCGACAGATTCATTAAGACTATTTTGCCTTGCATCTTGGGTGCCTCGCGCGAGATCCACGCAACAGCATGCGCGCACTCAAGTGCAGGGATGATTCCTTCTGAACGCGCCATCAATTGAAAGCCTGCAATCACTTCTTCGTCGGTCACTGTTGGATACTCAGCACGCCCGATTGATGCAAGATAAGAATGCTCTGGTCCTACGCCAGGATAATCAAGTCCCGCACTAATGGAGTGTGCTTCTTGCACCTGACCATGTTCGTCTTGCATGAGATAACTCTTCATGCCATGAACAACACCTGGCTGACCACGACCTACTGCGGCACCGCCGGCAGGCTCGACTCCGATCAACCGTGCGTCTGTGTCGATGAAGCCTGAAAAAATACCCATTGCGTTTGAGCCGCCACCCACACAAGCGACAACTGCATCGGGCATCACGCCGAGTCGTTCTTGCATTTGCTCGCGGGCTTCATCACCAATGACTCGATGAAACTGACGAACCATAAATGGATACGGATGTGGACCCATCACTGAGCCAAGGCAATAATGAGTGGATTCAACAGTTGCGACCCAATCGCGCATTGCTTCGTTGACTGCATCTTTGAGAGTTCGGGATCCGGAATGAACGGCTTCGACTTGTGCACCAAGCAACTTCATTCGAAACACATTGAGTGACTGGCGCTCTACGTCAACGGCGCCCATGTACACCTTGCATTCAAGTCCCAATAACGCAGCCGCGGTAGCGGCCGCAACTCCGTGTTGTCCCGCGCCAGTCTCAGCAACGATTCGCTTTTTGCCCATTCGCTTTGCAAGCAACACTTGACCGAGAACATTATTTATTTTGTGCGAACCGGTGTGATTGAGATCTTCGCGCTTAAGAAACAATCGGATTCCGAGTTGCTTGCCAAGATTATGACATTCAGTGAGACCACTGGGGCGACCTGCATACTCAGCCAGCAAAGAATCGAGTTCACGGCGATAATCAGCATCATTCCATGCTTGGTTAAATGCTGCTTCGAGTTCTTGGCACGCAGGCACCAGGGTCTCAGGTACAAACCGTCCACCGAACTCGCCGAACCGACCATCAGCACCCGGGGTAATCAACAATGACATAGGTATAGAGTCCACCATGTTTTCTCGGTAGTTCCACTACTCATTAGCGATTTTCGTCGCTCCAATCATATGGTCCATTGTCACCCTCTTGGAGATGCGTGCGCTCCACCGTCTGCGGTGCTGCACGGACGGCGTCAATGAAACGCTTCATCAGCAAGGCGTCTTTTTTGCCCGGACTGACTTCGACACCCGTTGACACATCGACGCCCCATGGTTGAGCACTCTGTATACCAGCGGCAACATTTTGGGCAGTGAGACCTCCGGCCAAGATTAATTTATTGACCAAAGGCATTTCAGACAGCAGATTCCAGTCAAAGATTTGACCAGCGCCTGGCGCTACGGCATCGACCATGATCATGTCGGCAGCAAACAGGTCTGCTCGACGTGCATCAACAGAACCCGCCGTTACTGCTTTGATCACCCAATGAACGTTCTTTGCAACTATTGCAACATCCTCTGGACTCTCATGGCCATGTAATTGCGCTGCTTTGACGCCACTGCGTTGCACGATCTCTACAACCCTGCTGGGATGCTCATCACGAAAAACTCCGACTGTCAGAATCTCAGGAGGCAGTCGGCGCGTGATGTCAAACACTTTTTGCGCAGCCATCTGTCGAGGCGACGGAGCAAAGACGAAACCTACCGCATCGGCGCCAAGGGCCACAGCAAGCAAAGCGTCGTCTTCGTTGGTGATTCCGCAGATCTTTATAAACATCAGTACCTACCGTAGTGATTCACGCGTCACATATTTGGCATGTCTACGGGAGTCGTTACACCAGTAGTTCGGACAGTGCCTGTATTGGGTCTGGCGCGATCACTAAATGCTCTCCCACTAATATTGCGTCATACCCAGCATTTCGCAGAGCAACGGCGTCATCTCGTCCGCGCACGCCTGATTCGGCAACTGAGACAATGTCAGAGGGTATTGCCGCCCCCATCCGCACGGCACGTTCGTGGTCTACGACAAACGTTGCCAGGTCTCTTTGGTTCACGCCTATCAAGCGTGCACCAGCAGTAATGGCGATATCTAATTCATGCTCATCATGCACTTCTACTAAAACATCCATCGCAACCTCATGGGCAATGTCGATGAAACTACTGATCTCAGCAACGCTTAACGCAGCAACGATCAGTAACACACAGTCAGCGCCCATGATGCGAGCGTCACAAACGTCACGCGCGTCAACAGTAAAATCTTTACGCAAGACCGGCAGCGACACGGATTCACGGGCGATCACGAGATCTGATTCAGAGCCACCAAAATGAACTTCATCTGTGAGAACCGAAAGACACGCTGCTCCACCTGTGCGATATTTTGTTGCCAATTCTGCTGGATCAAGATTTATAGATAAATCGCCCTTGGATGGAGAACGACGCTTGATCTCAGCTATGACGCTGAGATGGTCTTTGTTGCCAAGAGCATCACGAAAACCACGAGTTGGCGCTGCGCTGTTGGCTGCTTTTAATAACACTTGCAGGTCACGAGTGTCACTTGTGGCACGACGCCGATGAAACGCGATGATGTTGTCTAGATATGTGTTCGTCACATCATTGTCATTGCGAGTTACAAGCCTTTACCGGCAATCGGCGTGAGGAAAATCAACTCAGGCCGACCACCCATTAGTGGCGCCATCTTTGGTCCAAGTTGCTTAAACCAATCTGATCCCATATGAGTTGTCAGGTCATCTTGTGATTCATACAACTCATACATCCACAAAGTGTCAGGGTCTGTTGCATCTGCATGCAAGATGTAGAGCAACGTGCCATTCTCTGACACGACATTGTCCAGAGCGAACTGAAGTGCTGCTGCAAGCTCTGCTCCCTTGCCCGGTGCTGCCGGAACTTTCGCTGCCACTGCTACTTTTTTCATCGTGTATCCGTTCTGTGTTGTAAGGAATATTGCGTGATGCTAAAACTAGCCTCAGCGAGCGAGTTTCTAGAACCCGAGTCGCAGAGTTAGCTCCCCCATCAGGTCTGCTATGGCCACGCGAGCCTGCTGAGTGGTGTCTCGCTCTCGAATCGTCACCGCATTGTCTTCTAGTGAGTCAAAGTCCACGGTCACACAGAGCGGAGTACCGATTTCGTCTTGACGGCGGTAGCGACGCCCAATCGCCTGTGTCTCGTCGTAGTCGACCATATAACGATTACTCAAGTCAGCGTAAATCTTTTTTGCCAAGGGCGTCAGCGTCTCTTTTTTTGACAAAGGCAGAACTGCAACTTTGTACGGTGCAAGACGCGGATGCAATCGAAGAACTGTGCGTGGTTCATCGTTAATAATGTCTTCGTCATACGCAGCCAGCATGAAGGCTGCCATCGTTCGGTTTGCGCCAGCCGCAGGCTCGATTACGTAGGGCACATATCGCTCGTTTGTGGCCTGATCAAAAAAATCAAGCTTGTTACCAGAGTGTGTTGAATGCTGCGTGAGGTCGTAGTTGGTTCGTTGCGCAATGCCTTCAAGTTCTCCCCATCCCCATGGGAATAAAAACTCGACATCGCTTGTTCCGGCTGAGTAATGCGACAACTCATCTGCGTCGTGTGGTCGCAACCGAAGCATGTCTCGAGGAATACCTAAATTGACATACCACTCAAGTCTTTCGGTGCACCAATACGAATACCATTGTGCCGAGTCCGCAGGTGGGACAAAAAACTCCATCTCCATTTGTTCGAATTCACGTGTACGGAAAATAAAATTACCGGGAGTGATCTCGTTACGAAAAGACTTACCGACTTGGGCAATACCAAAGGGCGGACGCTTGCGGCTGGTCTGCAGCACGTTGCCAAAGTTAACGAACATTCCCTGAGCAGTCTCGGGACGCAAATACACCTCGGCACCGCTGCCTTCAACAGGGCCGGCCACGGTCTTAAACATCAGATTGAATCCTCGGGATTCGGTGAACTCGCAGCCCTTTTTAGATTGTGGGCAGTCCCGATCTTCTAGATGATCTTCTCGAAAACGACGTTTACAAACGGTGCAGTCAACAAGCGGATCACTGAAGTTGGCGAGGTGTCCACTTGCTTCAAAGATCTGAGGCGGCCCGAGGATGGCTGCATCTATTAAGACGACATCGTCTCGCAACTGCACCATTGTTCGCACCCATGCATCTTTGACATTTCGCAACATCAGCGAGCCAAGTGGGCCGTAGTCGTAGGACGATCGGAATCCTCCATAGATTTCGGCACTCGGAAACACGAAACCACGTCGCTTGCACAAATTGACAATCTGATCAAGTTCTTTGGCAGGCATAGACGAACAATCCTACAGATGTCGGTCGAAAAGACCGATGCTTCGTAGCCTGCGTTCAAGATGGGCCTCCATGAGCCCCATCGCAATATGGTTCACCTCTCGAACGGCTGGGGTTTCTTCAAGCGCTAACGCCGCAGCGAGACCGCCACCGTTGATTTGACGCAAGATATCTAACGCGGCTTGGGAGACAGCGGTTCCGGACCGACATGAACGACACAGGATTCCACCCTCTTGAATGTCAATCGCAACAAGATCAGATGAAGCCCCACAACGCACACAATCTTCAAGCGTCGGGGCCACACCTTCGGACGCAAGCAGTTTCCAGTAAAAGGCACCAACGATGATTGGCGATGAGCCGTCGTTGAGTGCGCGCAGAGCGCGTGACAGCATTGTGTATATATGTGGCACCGGCTCGCGATCAGGCGTGAGCTTGTCGACCGCTTCAACCATTGACAAACCCTGTTCGAGTTGTCTGAGATTTACTCGCATGGCGGTGTGTGTGTCGATTAACTCAACCTGACGAACTGTGTCAAGATCGCGACCTCGATACAACTGCACATCGACATGACTGAGGGGTTCGAGTCGCGCCCCAACGCGTGATGTGGTTTTGCGAATGCCTTTGGCGACCGCTCTAATTTTGCCAGAGTTCTCCGACAACAAAACAATGATGCGATCTGCCTCTGCGAACTTATAGCTCCGCAATACGACCGCCTTCTCGCGGTACAGGCTCACGAATCAAGCCCACCAAAACGACGATGACGCCGATCAAAGTCATCGACAGCCAGTTCGAGATGAGACGCCGATAAGTCATCCCATTTCAAATCCAAAAAGACGAGCTCGCTGTATCCGAGTTCCCAAATCAGCGATGTCGGCAATTGATCAGGTGGACCAAACACCACAACTAAATCAGGCTCCACATCAGCAGGTGACATCACATGTTGCGCCAACAGCGCTTCGTCAAGATTCTGAGCAGTCACATTGTTCATGCGCAGTGATTCCAGAATTGCGGCGAAACGTACTTGTCCGTTTGGAGACGGATCCACGATGATCGCGAGCGCCGATGATTTCTGCCACACGCCTCTCATGAGGTGCCCTTCGCCAAACAGTCGAAGTGGCACAGCATCAGAAATCACCTCAAACAAGGAGAGCCTCTCGGTAACGCTCAGGACCTCTCCTCCATAGGGAAGCAACGTGATCCATTGTGCGCCCCCAACTGAGGCACCTCGAACGATGTCATCAAGGCGGGTCTCCCAGTCCACTGATCCGAAATTGAGCCATTCCTGAGGCGTTCCGGCTGCCACCACAACATGCGACAATTGTGGCGAGTCCCCTGACCCATTGTCGCTTGACGGCTTGATGGCTTTTTTGGCGGGACTCACCGTCACAGTCTCGCACTCAAATGTGGTGACGGTGTGACTACCTTGCATAACCCGCTCAGTAGTGTGTCGTTGTTATGACTTCGTCCCAGCCACCCATTCATGTCGCGTGCATCATGGACGGCAATGGTCGGTGGGCCAGACGACGTGGCCTCCCCCGCACCGAGGGCCACACCGCCGGCGAAGAAGCGCTTGCCGCCATCGTGCGGGCCGCCGCGCAGCGCAACATCGGCTGGCTCACAGTGTTTGGTTTTTCTACCGAAAATTGGGTTCGCCCTCGCACCGAAGTACGTCACATCTTGTCGCTTCACAAAAAACTTTTTGGGCGCATCGCAGAACTCAATAGCAACAACTCATCTATTCGCTGGATCGGTCGGCCCTTCGATGAGCCCGGTGCGCTGACACCACCATTTATCCAAAAGGCAATCAACAAAGCAATCGCCGATACCGCAACTAATACTGGACTAGTACTCACGGTGGCTTTTGACTACGGAAGCAGAGCCGAACTGCTTCGAGCATCTCAACGCGTCATTGTTTCGGCTGACGAAATCACGCCAGATCTTGTGTCAGCAAATATGTACGATCCAAGTATTCCCCCAGTCGATGTCGTAGTGCGCACATCCGGAGAATCCCGCATTTCAAATTTTTTATTGTGGCAAATAGCTGGTGCAAAGGTGTACTTCACGGAGCGAACATGGCCCGACTTCAACGCAGCAGAACTTGATGCAGCGATTGCTCTTGTCGAACCTAAAGTCTCACAGTGACTTCCACTCCGGGGGACAACGCCGTTGCCGCACTTCATCGCGTCACGGCTCATCTTGCAGGGTCAGAAGAACGCCCGGGGCAAGACGACATGGCTCGCGCTATCGCCGACGCCTTAGCAAAACGACGCCACATCATTGCTCAAGCCGGAACCGGAACTGGCAAATCGCTTGCGTACTTAGTGCCAGCAATATTGAGTACTAAAAAGATTGTGGTTGCCACTGCCACAAAGGCACTCCAGGACCAACTAGATCGTCAAGACCTTCCGCAATTGGCGGAGCATCTCGATGTTGATTTTACATGGGCTGTAGTTAAAGGTCGCAACAACTATGTTTGTTTACAGCGCCTCGAAGAACTTCAAAAAACTGACGATCAATTTGACTTTGATGAGTTGAGCGAACGATCAAAACGCGAAGTCGTAGACATCATTGCCTGGTCAAAAGAGACAAGCACCGGCGACATGGAAGAACTCACACATGTTCCCCTCG
>JAEMRC010000125.1 GCA_016463545.1 Ilumatobacteraceae bacterium | reverse complement strand
TCTCTATTCTGCCGTGCGTCGCACCGTTTATGGTGTCTTCGTCAATGTTGTTGTGGACGCGACGGTTGTTGTGGATGCCACGGTTGTTGTGGACGCCACGGTTGTTGTGGACGCGACATCAGTGACAGTTGGCTCAGTGGTCATCAATGTTGTGGTGGTCTCAGTGGTCATCAATGTTGTGGTTGGGGCAATCACGCCAGGTTCGAGTGAGTCATCAACAAATTCAGAATCCAAACACTTCCCGCCCTTGGTCTCTGGTGTACCAATAGCCCGACTGATTGCCTCAACAAGCACGGCTCGTCCTGCATTTGTCGGATGCACCCGATCCTTATTCAAGACGCCATTGGTCATTGAAATTTCTTCCCAATTAAGCAATGTCACTGACTTATTGTCTGCAGCAACGGACCGAATCTCAGCGTTCACTTCGTCTTGAATATCTCGGAATGCACTTGTCGTCACCAAAAGTGTTGGACGTGGGGCGAGAGACTTGACAATCGCTATCAAATCTGTCCGAAAATCTGAGATCCGACCTCCGACATTTGTTCCCAAAAATATAACCGCTGCATCCCATCCATCGTAGATACGCGCCTTTAACACTTTTCTGCCAAAATTAATTGACTGACCCGTCTCTGCCTCGACCGCAACACGCCAACCCATTGGCACCAACTTTGAGCACATTGCCCCGCCGTACCGCGATGCTGTGCCAGCCAAAATTGAATCCCCAATAATAATAATTCGATTGCCTTTTACTTTCTCGGCAAGAACTGGGCCGTCAACTTCGGGGTAGTCAATTGTGTTGACAAGATCGGTCGCAAGTCCGCCATCACTGAAGCCATTTCCGGGAATATTGCCGACACCACCAAGAGTGTCGCCGCTAGACCCGCCGAACCCACCCGATGAGCAAGCACCCAAAACAATGACCAGAGCGAGAACACGAATAGTTGAAGCGCGCATGACTGCCCAAGTCAACCCAGTTTTGGTGCCAGTTCCACGTTATTTCTGCCCAATATCTCGAGTTCGCAGTTCATCACGAATTTCTAACAGAATCTCATTCGTACTTGGTATCGGTTGTCCGGTTCGAAACTTGTTATACACCTTGACTATCGCAAACAATCCGGCCGCAACGAAAATAAAGTTGAGCCCCGCCGTAGCAAATGCTCCGAATGGAATATCACTCCCATTAACAGTCAGAACTTTTTTGCTGAAGTCGGGCTGGGAACCACCAAAGAGTGCACCCAGCAGCCCACCGAGTATGCCGGGAGCATCTTTGCCATTGCCAGCAAAGGCATCAATCACCGTCTTAAATGCGGCTCCCATAACGAAAGCAATTGAAAGATCAACCACGTTTCCGCGATTGATAAATTCCTTAAATTCATCGATGATTCTACGTTTTTCTTTTTTGGACATGATTACTCCTTCGTTATCTGGACACGAGCTTCATTGAAGCACGCCCCACCAGCCAAATCATTGATGTCATCTGAAATCAATGCATTACTGACGTTTCCGCTCTCAGTATGTCGGCGCCACAGACCTTTTGGAATCTCACAAGTGCCACGTCGCACACGATCAGAAACAACACAGTCAAGTGCAACGACGCCGAGCGCGTTATGCACGGTCACTCTTGTGCCAGTAGTGATATGCCGCAACAAGGCATCCTCTGGATTAATAGTGACAACCGAATCTGGTGGGTCAAATTCGGCAAACATTGAGTTAATAGTGCGCGATGTTGCTGGCGACAACATAATAAGTGGATAATTTTTATCTTGCGTGATGCGGCATGGTGCTGGCAGTGCAAGTTCGCTTGACTCGTCAAATAACACTGCTCGACTCTGCGTCGGGAAAGTTGTCTTGAACTGAATTGGTTCGTCTCCAGAACGCAATGTGACTATGTCGTTGATGCCAAACTCATCAGCAGTGGGCGTCAATAGTTTGATTCCCATTGCGGCAGCCAGAGAGAGCGCGAGATTTGTGTTGCTGCGGCTCTCGCCAACCGGCTCAATCACTTTGCGCACGCGCTGCAGCGTAAATGTTCCGTAACTAGACGCAAAATCATCAACTTCAAACTGTGTGGTTGCGGGCAACACAACATCTGCATACATGGCAGTATCTGTGAGTACTTGATCATGCACAACCGTGAATAGGTTCTCTTGCTCTAGGGCACGAGTGATGCGATGTTGATCCGGAGCAGTGACAGCGGGATTCGCACCTTGCACCACAAAAACTTTGACACGAGTTTGGCCATCTATATCACCAAGCAAATACCGAGCGACATGATTCATGTTTATTTTTGTACGTGAACTTTGGACAACTGGTATTTTCTGCAGCATTGGCTCTTGTGAAGATGCAGAAGTACTCGCGACAATCCCACTTCCACGTTGGCCAAAGTGTCCGGCAAGAGCCCATAGTCCAAGTACTGCCAGCATGCCGCTACCACCGTTGCGATTTCGTTCGATTCCCCACCCCACGCGCAACATTGCGGGTGACTTTTTTGCAATCAAGTCGACCAGCGCGACAATAGTATTTTCATCAAGTCCACACTCAAGTGCTGCTGCTGCCAGTGTCCACTCTCGGGCAGCATCCAAAAACTGATCTGCCCCTTTGGTGTGTTGCGCAATGAATCCAGTGTTTAGTACCTGTCGGCGCTCAAGCTCACGAGCAATTGCCAGTGCCAACACGGCGTCAGTCCCCGGAAGCAACGGCACATGCATGTCAGCGCGCTCAGCCACCCCTGTGCGACGCGGATCTATCACGACAACTGTTCCGCCACGCGCCTGACACTCGGTCAATACTGGCAACAAATGAGTATTAGAAACCGTGGGATTCGCCCCCCAAATCACAACAAGTTGCGAAGATTCCATATGCATCGGATCAGCGGCGTCCATTCCTGGATAAATCTGTTGCCAAGCGGCCCCAAAAGTGGCCGCACAAATATTGTGCTCAATTTCAGGACAACCTAAACGCGCAAACAACTCCACCATTGCGCCAGAACTCTCTAGTACTCCAGAAGAGGAGTTGTACAAGTATCCAAAGACGCTGTCAACACCATGTTCGGTGATTGCAGTCTTGGTTTTTGCAGCAATAAGTTCTATTGCTTCATCCCACGACGCAGTTCGAAATTGTCCACTCCCCTTAGGTCCAGTTCGAATCAATGGCGTTGTCAGCCTGGCGTTTGAGTGCACGCGCTTTATGCTTTGTTTTACTTTTCGACAAATAAAATCTGCAGTAAAACCATTAATGTCGCCCGTGGTAGCCGCATCAATATCAACAATGACATTGTCCTGAACAGTCACATCAAGAGAACAGGTATCTGGACAATCAAGTGTGCACGCTGTTCGAACAACTAGTCGACCCGGAACCATAGATACCATTATGCCAGTTCGAGATCCTCAAATCTGTCGACATCTCGCAAAGACGGGAACCCGAACCACCACACACCCACAATGGCAATAGTTGCTATCCCGCCGCCCACCACTGTGGCTGGTGTGCCAATAGCACTCGCTACTAATCCAGACTCAAATGCACCAAGTTCGTTCGACGCACCAATAAAAACATTCTCAACAGCCATGACTCTTCCGAGTTTTTCATCTGGAGTCACAAGCGGCACAAGAGAACCGCGAATGAAAACGCTCACCATGTCAGCAGCACTCACGACGGCCACAGCCAAAAAAGCCACCGCATAGATATGCGTTGTACCAAGAACGATTGTTCCTGCTCCAAAAAGTCCTACTACTGCCAGCAGTACTTTTCCAATATTGCGTGTAATAGGCTTCATGGCCAAAAAGATTGCCATTGATGCCGCACCAATGCCACCGGCGGCACGTAACCAACCATAGGCAACATCCCCGACATGTAACTGTTCTTCGGCGATCACTGGCAACAACGCAATTGCTCCGCCAAAGAGAACTGCAAAAAGATCAAGAGAAATCGCCGCCAACAAGATCGGAGTACGCCGCACGAATTGCAAACCTTCAAGAGCATGCTTGATGGTCGGGCGTTCGGCTGCTTTTTGTCTCGCAAGATCGTGTGGCACTGCAACGCCACTCAACAACAAAATGCCGACAAAGATTAAAACCGCAGATGTCCCATATGCCACACTCGGATCGATGGAGTACAAGAACCCGCTTGCCGCTGGTCCGACAATTGCTGCACCTGTCCACGTTGCGCTGTACATCGCTACCACGCGAGGTAATCCGCCGGCTGGTGCAATCATCGGGGCGATTGATCGAATACTTGGTGCCATAAACGCGCGAGATGCTCCAAAGAACACGGCAATTATAAACATTGGCGTCGTGGACGTGGGATCTGATCGTGCATACAGAACAAGTGCAACTGAGCACAACATCTCACCGATCAGCCCGATGATCGCAACGTACTTGCGATTGAAATGATCGGCAATGATTCCAGTCACTAACACAAGTGCCGCAGCGGGCAAAAATTCAGCCAACCCGAGCCAGCCAATATCGACTTCGTTTCCAGTGATATCAAAAACGTGTTTGCCCAGCGTCGCTGCTTGCATCATGACGCCAACAGTGATGACGAACTGAGAAACTAAAAATGCCGATACAGCAGGCGATGCCAATACTTCACGCGCTGATAGGGCTAGTGGTGTCTCTGGAGACTCAGTGCTCATCGAGCAGTCCAACCACCATCGATAACAAGTTCCTGTCCAGTCATAAACGATGACGCATTACTAGCC
>JAEMRC010000124.1:403-4698 GCA_016463545.1 Ilumatobacteraceae bacterium | reverse complement strand
TTGCACGAGACGAACTCGACGGTTTAAAAGACATGATCTATGTCTTAAGTTGCGCAGTCGAAGACGTTCGATCCGACATAGATTCCGCATCTCGTGCAACCAGAGAAACGCTCCAAGACGACCTCAGATGGCTGATCGAGTCAGCAGAGCCCGTCATTGCAAGCGATCTCAGGCCACGGCCAACATGAGTGTTTCATTGGGTTTGCCAATCCAGCCCATAATTCCCGTTATGTAATATTAGGATGACAAATCGTCATCAGGGTTTTAGCCCTTTGTAGAGTGCATCTATGACATTCCCTGTTCTTGGCCCTGGCCGCGACCAACAAAGCATTCAAGAACAACTTGAGGCGATGCGCATAAATGACGTTTCGTGGCGCGATGGCCGCGCATTTACATTGGCCTATAGCGCTGGTCAAGATGTCTTAGATGTTGCCCAAGATGCATACCAAAGATTCGCCAATGAGAACGCCCTCAACACGGACGCTTTTCCGAGCCTTCGCAAGATGGCCAATGATGTCGTCAATACCGTCCTGGGCTGGACACATGCGCCCGATACTGGTGCTGGCTTCATGACCTCCGGGGGCACCGAAAGTCTCCTACTGGCGGTTCGTGCCGCACGCCAACGGCGTCGACGTCAAGACAAGCGCCAGACAGATCTCAATATCGTTCTCCCGACATCTGCGCATGCAGCCTTTGAGAAAGCTTGCTCGTATTTTGAAGTCACGAGTCGTCGTGTCGACGTATCACCAGATTGGCGTGCAGATTCCCTGGCTATGTCAAACGCAATAGACGACGGCACCATTTTGCTCATCGCTTCTGCGCCTCAATACCCCCAGGGCGTCATTGACCCAGTCTCAGAGATCGCCCAACTCGCCCACAACTCGCAGATTAATTGTCATGTCGATGCGTGTATGGGCGGAGTCACACTCACCTATCTTGAACAACTCGGGAACGATATTTCTCCTTGGGATTTTCGAGTTGAAGGCGTGACGTCTATTTCGGTTGATCTTCATAAATACGGCTACACATCAAAAGGTGCGGGTGTTCTTGTGCATCGATCAAAAGAATTGCGTAATGATCAAACTTTTGTTACAGACAATTGGCTTGGCGGCGCATACGGCTCGAGCGGAATTCTCGGTACTAAATCTGGCGGACCGATCGCGTCTGCGTGGGCAGTCATGCATTACCTCGGAGACAATGGCTACGAACGAGTAACTGCATCCGCGCGCTCGACGGCTCTTGCAATCGCAAATCACATTGACAAACATCCATCTTTGGTTTTGCTTGCGCAACCTGAGGCCACTCTGCTTTCTTTTGCAAGCAACGATGAGCGATTAGATATTTTTACGCTTGCTGACAACTTGAGACGACGTGGTTGGTATCTGGACCGACAAAGCCCTCCCCCTTCGCTTCATCTCACTGTTAACGCAATCCACAATAACGTCATGACGTTATTCCTTCAGCACCTTGATGAAGCAGTAACTGAGAGCATGTCGGGCGCTGACGCGACTCAAGGCGGATCTCAGGGCGCCTACGGAACTATCGACTAAAACGTATTGCTAATTACGACAAATTATTTGTGAGCATGCTCGAGTTCGTCGAGGGGTTCATCTTGAGGCTGCTCTTTGTGTCCAATAAGCATGCTCAGACGAAGTTTGCGGATTCCGAGCTTGACTCCCATCGTGAGAGCCGAGATGCCACCAGCAGCAGCCGTCACCGCCATGCTTCCTGATCCGGCATCAATGCACGGCAAACACCCAAACAAACTAACCATGCCTGAAGTGTAGTTAATTAGCGCGACAGCGCATCGACAATCATTTGAGTGGCGGCTACAAACTCAGTCCTCTCATCAGGACTCAATGCCGACTCATACACAGACTCTTGTAGAACATCTGTGAGTTTCTCTGCTGCAGCACGAGTCGCTACAAGGTGCCCAACATCAGCAAACGGCGGCGGCCAGCCAAACTTAGTGGCAGTCTCGACTCCCTCACCTGAATCGAAATACCGTGTCAGGATTGCTTCTACCGGGGTTAAACCACTTGCTGCTACGGCCATGATGTGGGCACTTCCTCTCCACTCACGTAAAAGATGCATCAAAAAATATGCATGCGCAGCATTGTCAATTGGACGGGGCAACACTCTCCAGCCGACAAAAAGTGAATGACCACTGATTGGAACAGCAGCGATGACTTTTTCAGCAAGTTCAATAAAGCGATCAAGGTCTGCTGTGTCAGAAAGACGTTTACGTCCATATGCGGCGCATGCATCTGCAAATCGTTGAGCGCCAGCCTTGGCTCCTTCGACGCCGATTCCGGCTTCCCACATCACACGCACAAGAGATGGTGCAAATGGACCAAATGCCGCTGACACGACATCGGCGTCAACGTCGCCTAGTACTCCCCCACGACCGACGACGTAATACGCAAAGCCATTTGGGTATCCAAAATCTTTACAAGCGGCGATGGTTTCGGGGTGCAGCATAAAGTTGCCACCAACATCACCAATGGGTTGAGCAAGGGCACGAACAGTTTCTTGAGCGGACAGACCTGACATATACAAAAAACTAACCGCTTGGTGCGCTCAAAGCAGTTGTCCAAGATGTACTGTAAGGAGTGCTATAACCCGTTTGGGAGAGCATCATTACACAGCCAGTGCAATGATCGCCGAAGGAGCAACCACCCCGGAACCTCTCAGGCCCAAGGACCGAACGGACTGGCAACGCTGGAAAGAAGGGACTCGTCCCTCGCCGACGGGGAAAGCCCTCACGGGTGAAGCTCTCAGGCACAAAAGACAGCGGGGGTGCACATAGTTCTCTATTAAGGAGCCGCACCATGCCACATGTTTTTGACCGCGAACAATTTCTTGATCGCCACCTTGGTTTGTCATCAGACGACCGTGCCGAAATGCTCAGAGTTATCGAGCGTGATTCGATCGATGATCTACTGAGTGCAACAATCCCCGAGCAGATCCGCCTGCGTGCATCACTTGCCATTGGTTCTGCAGTTCCCGAGGCAGAAGTTCTCAGCATGTTGCGTGACAAGTTCAACAATGATGTTGTGCGCCGTAACTACATCGGTCAGGGCTATTACGGAACAATTACACCGCCAGTGATCAAGCGAAATGTTCTGGAAAACCCGGCGTGGTACACGGCTTACACGCCGTATCAACCAGAGATTAGCCAGGGTCGACTTGAAGCCATTCTCAACTTTCAAACAATGATTGCCGAACTCACTGGACTTGCACTTGCGAATGCGTCGTTACTCGACGAGGCGACTGCTGTAGCCGAGGCCGTCACAATGGCACGTCGCGTGAGCAAGAACCCTTCGAACGTTGTCTTGGTCGAAAAAGATATTCACCCCCAGACTCTTAATGTTTTACGCACTCGCACCGAACCTGTGGGTATTGAAATTATTCTCGGTGAACTCTACGACTTTACTGACGTGGACGCCTTTGCGTTAGTCGTCTCATGGCCTGCAAGTTCTGGCGCCTTGGCCTCACCCCACAGTGTTGCAGCCTCTGTTGCTCACCATCGATCTCGTGGGGTCATCACTATTGCGAGCACCGACCTGTTGGCATGTGCCCAGATTGTTCCACCGGGTCAGCTTGGCTTTGATGTTGCGGTTGGTTCGGCACAGCGGTTCGGAGTTCCGATGGGTTTTGGTGGACCTCACGCAGCGTTTATGGCAGTCGCCACAGAACATGCTCGATCGTTGCCGGGTCGCCTTGTCGGAGTCAGCACCGACACTGCTGGTCGCCCAGCACTGCGATTGAGTCTGCAGACACGCGAACAACATATTCGACGCGAAAAGGCAACATCAAACATCTGCACAGCGCAGGTGCTGCTCGCCAATATCGCTGGCTTCTACGGGGCTTGGCATGGCCCGACTGGGCTACAAGCGATTGCTCGTCGCGTGCATGCATTTGCGTCTGCATTTGCGTCTTTAGCTGTCAGTAAAAACTTGAGTCTCGTGTCAACTGATTTCTTTGACACCGTCGCATTGCAAACACCTGATGCACAAGGTTTGGTGTCACAAGCCAGACAGCACGGTTGCAACATCCGACAAATCGACGAACGAACAGTTTCAGCGAGTTTTGACGAAACAATGACAGCCCAAGACGTCGTCACACTGCTTCTTGCAATTGGCGTTAACGCCACGATCGAAGATGTCAACAACAGTGCCGTTGCCGATCAGAACGCATCTCTTGTACGCACAGATCAATTTATGTCTCAGAGCGTTTTTGGGAGATACCACACCGAACACGAAATGCTCCGATATGTCCGCCGTCTATCAGAC
>JAEMRC010000124.1:0-393 GCA_016463545.1 Ilumatobacteraceae bacterium | reverse complement strand
ATGATTCCACTTGGTTCTTGCACAATGAAACTCAACTCCACCACCGAGATGGAACCAGTCACATGGTCTCTTATGGCCGATCTGCACCCGTACGTACCTGCAGATGAAAGCATTGGCTATCGCTCTTTGATTACTGATCTCGAGACAATGTTGTGTGCAATTACTGGCTACGACGCAGTCAGCCTGCAACCCAATGCGGGTAGTCAAGGCGAGTTTGCCGGCCTTTTAGCAATCCGTGCATACCACCGTTCGCGTGGCGACGTCAATCGCACGATCTGTCTCATTCCGTCAAGCGCTCACGGCACAAATGCCGCAAGCGCAGTCATGGCAGGAATGAGTGTCGTGGTCATAGCCTGCGACGAAAGCGGCAATGTGGATGTGCAAGATCTGCGT
>JAEMRC010000035.1 GCA_016463545.1 Ilumatobacteraceae bacterium | reverse complement strand
GACCAGTGTCGCCGCCGTAGCACGCACATCGGGAGTTAACAGGAGTTCGCGGGCTGGAAAAATTTCAACGTGCTCAATGTCATCTGTACTGCGCTGGTCGTTCACGGTGAAATGCGTTAGTCGATCGACTTCGTCGCCCCACATGTCAATGCGGACTGGTTCGTCCATCGTGCTGGGAAACACATCGACGATTGCTCCACGACGGGAAAATTCGCCACGATGTTCGACCAATGTTTCGCGGCGGTATCCGTCATGCACAAGTCGCTCACACAGAGAATCAATGTTGTATGTATCGGACTTACGAACCACGATTGGATCGACATTGTTGGCATGCGGAGCAAGTTTTTGCAACAGTGCTCTGACCCCAGTAATGACAAACCTCGGACTACGAGACGAGTCGCGTAAGCGCCACAAAACTTCCATGCGTTTGCCCATCGTGTCGATGCTGGGACTAACGCGCTCAAAAGGCAGTGTCTCCCAAGCAGGGAACAAAACAATGTCATGAGGCGATACAAAGTTGCTCATGTCCGCAAAGATTTCACGAGCTGCTGTGCCCGTGGGTGCAGCGATCACGATTGGGTGTCGCGATGTTGAGTGAGCAAGTGCGGCCAGGATCAGTGGTCTGGCACTCTCCGGAATCGAGATGAGTGCCGATTTTTGTCCAGCAATACTGGCAAGAGCGGGCTCAGTTCGCGCTAGTGCGGCAAGGTCAATGAGGCGCATTGTTATCGGATGTTGATGCGTTGCATGGCGACGTCAAGGCCACTCGTGACGATGAGCTCTGCGGCGTCTGCGGCTATAGCAATAGCAACATCAAAAATTTTTCGCTCTGCTGCAGGAACTCGATTCAGAACATGATCAGCACCTTGTTGCTTGCTGTGTGGTTTTCCGATCCCAATGCGAATGCGAATGTAATCGTTTGTTTTGAGATGATGAGAGATCGACGAGAGTCCGTTATGGCCAGCTAGTCCGCCACCTTGTTTGATGCGTACGACTCCTGGTTCGAGGTCAAGTTCGTCATGCACAACAATGATCTTGGTCATGTCAGAAATTTTGAACCTTCGACACAAGGGCCCGACAGCTTCGCCAGAGTCATTCATAAACGTGATCGGTACTGCTAACACCACCGGTACGGCATCAAAATGGGTTTCGGCGACGAGTGCGCGGTCTCGCGTTGATTTTAATTTCGAAGACTTTCGAGAGGCCAACAGTTCAACTGTGTCTTGACCAATATTGTGTCGAGTGTGAGCGTATTCTTTGCCAGGATTTCCTAGTCCAACGATGACGAAACGCTGAGCGCCACCAGAATCGTTTGATGTGCGACGAAAGGCCATGGAATAAACCTATGCCCTGTTAGTGGAGTGTGAGTGGTAGCCCGAAACTACGAGGCTGCACCATCTGCGGGGGCAGCGGCAGCAGCAGCAGGGTCTGCACCGTCTGCAGGAGCAGCGGCTACGACTGCGGCTGTTGCTTCTCCGCGCAAGACAAGAACCGTCACGATAACGAGGTCTGCATCGCCAACTGCAACGACTCCTGCAGGCAACACGACATCAGAGAGGTGGATGACATCATGAGGATGCATCTCGGAAATATCAATAACGATTTCGTTTGGCAAGTTCAGCGGAGTCGTACGCAAGTCAATTGAGTCGACGGCTGCGTCAACGAGGCCACCTTCGGCAACAACTGCCTTGGCGATTCCTTCGAGGCGCACGGGTACAGAAACCGTGATTTCTTCGGACATGTTGATCTGCAAGAAGTCAATGTGGCTTACATTGCGGCGAACAGGATGACGCTGAAGTTCTTTGATGATGGCGGGGTATGTACTGCCATCGACGGAGAGTTGCAAAATGGTGTTGACTCCGGCAGGACCTGAGAGCGCGAGACGAAGCTCACGGCGGTCAACGCTGATGGTGAGTGCTTGCATTCCATGACCGTACAAAACGGCAGGGATGTTGTCTTGGGCACGTAGACGGCGCGATGTTGCACTGCCAGTGACACGCCCAGTAGAGGCTTTGAGAGTTGTTGTATTCGACACGGCTTTGAAGTCTAGGGCGATTAGCCAAGAATCGTCACATCTCGGGAGGCTGAATTTAGGACTGGTTTTCTCCGCCGAAGAGGTCGCTGACACTGGTCTCATCAAAGACCGCCGAAAGGGCTTCGGCAATGATTTTGGCTACCGAGAGCACTTCTAACTTAGAAAACACTTTGTCTGAGGCAAGAGGCAACGTGTTGGTCAGCACCACGCGGCTGATTGAAGATTTTTCAAGGCGCTCGACCGCGGGACCCGAAAGAACTCCGTGGGTGGCCATTGCCCACACCTCTTTGGCTCCGCGAGCCAACAAGAGTTCGGAGGCCGACACAATTGTTCCGCCGGTATCGATCATGTCGTCCGCCAAAATGCAGAGGCGACCTTCGACGTCTCCGATGACTTCTTTGGCTTCAGCGATATTGGTGGTTCCTTTTGGTCGACGTTTGTTGATGAACGCCACGTCGGCGTTTTTGTCTGACAAGTGTTGGGCAAAACGTTCTGCCACTTTGACTCGACCAGCATCTGGCGACACGATGACAAGATCTTGGTCGGCGTTTTTGCGAACATAGTCTTCGAGTACGGGCAATGCGGTGAGATGGTCAACAGGCCCTGAGAAAAATCCTTGAATCTGACCGCTGTGTAGGTCAAGAGACACCATGCGAGTTGCACCGGCTGCTTTGAACATGTCGGCAATGAGACGAGCAGTGATTGGTTCGCGTCCCTCGGCTTTGCGATCTTGTCGGGCATAACCATAAAACGGACACACCGCAGTGATGCGTTTGGCTGATGCGCGATACGCAGTATCAATCATGATGAGTTGCTCCATGATTGAGTCGTTGATTGAGCGACCATCGATTCCGAAATGCGTTTGCATAATGAAAACATCGCCACCGCGGATACTTTCTCCAAAGCGAGGGCGCAATTCACCATTAGCAAACTCTGAGATATGAGCATCGCCAAGTTGAATGCCAAGGTGCAGAGCGACTTCAGCTGCCAGTGCTGGGTGCGTGCGCCCCGTGTATAGCGACATCCGCTTGGTGGTGACTTTTTCCAAAGGAGGGCTCATGGTTGTCCAGTGTAGAACGCACCGGTGTGCTGGCCATTGCTCACGCTGCTGCCTGGAGGTAGCGATGCAAAGGGCCCGACGACTGCGTCGGTGCCGATCTCGGATTCTCGCCCGACCGTGTTTTGCACAATCGATCCCGAGCCGACAACGCAGTCCGTGAGCCTGGTGTTAGGACCAATCTCAGATCCTTCCCCGATAGTGGTGTCTCCCTGCAAAATGGTGCCCGGATACAACGTCACATCACGACCAATAGTGACGGTCACGTCAATGAACGTGTGTTGGGAATCGAGCATTGTGACGCCATGCAATAGCCAGTTCTTATTGATTCGAGCTCGCAACTCAGCCTCCGCGAGGCTCAGTTGCCAACGGTCGTTGACCCCTGCAGTTTCATGTGGGGTTGCTTGCAAAGAACCAATGGGATGACCCATCGCGGCGAGTCCCTCGATGACATCCGTCAGGTAATACTCAGCCTGAGAATTATTGTTTGAAATACCTCGT
Organism: Ilumatobacteraceae bacterium; assembly: GCA_016463545.1. GTDB lineage: Bacteria > Actinomycetota > Acidimicrobiia > Acidimicrobiales > Ilumatobacteraceae > UBA2093. The sequence continues at coordinate 15,011 of JAEMRC010000035.1, read as the reverse complement.
AAAGCTGGCCCCAGCAGATCGCGCCGAAACGCATAGATGCTGGTGTTGATTTCGGTGATTGCCTCTTCTTCGAGAGTGGCATCTTTTTGTTCAACAATGCGAACGATGCGGCCATTACGACCACGCACAATGCGCCCATAGCCGCTCGGGTCGCTCACCACTGTTGACAACAGTGTTGCTGCATTGCCACTTTGTTCGTGAGCCGAGACCAATGCAGAGATTGTTTCTGGTCGCAAAAGCGGAGTATCACCAGGCAACACCAGCACAGTTGATGTGTCATCAATGTCGTCGTTGGCAAAAGATGCAAGTCCGATAATTGTGGCATCACCTGTTCCACGCTGCACGCGTTGTTCAACAAATGAGACATTGGCCCAATCAGGCGCCTGCTCTTGTACTTTTTTTGTGACTCGTTCGGCTGCATGCCCAACGACAACGACGGTTCTTTCAATGTCAAGGTCGACAAGCGCATGAATGACATGCAGCACCATCGGACGCCCACAGATGAGGTGCAGTGGCTTTGGTCGCGCCGACTTCATGCGGGTTCCCTCGCCAGCAGCGAGGACAATGGCAGCAATCGGCATGGCAAAGTTCTAGCAAGAACGAGCCCCATGAGTGTGAACCCATGAGGGCATTTGTTCCGAGGAGAGGACTCGAACCCCTATTAACGGGACCAAAACCCGCTGTCCTGCCATTGAACGACCTCGGAAAGACAACTAAACGGTATCGGATTTTCCTAAAACCACTTCGGTCACGATAGGTTATTTCCTCTTATGGGTTCGCTAATCAAAAAACGCCGCAAGCGCATGCGCAAGAAAAAGCACAAAAAGATGCTTCGTCGCACGCGCCATCAACGCCGCAAGTAACCCGTTCTTCTTGACTGACTTGCTAGTGCATCACTGCGTTTGTTGAAGTCATCACCACAGAAGCCTCTGGAAGCGCATGGACAAGGTGTGTTTGGTGACCCCGAACGAACCACGTTGCACCAGACCCTGCCAACGTCGGGGCGTATCCGAGCGCCTCTGTGATGCGATTTTTCCAAAGTGCTAGATCAGGGCAGACCGCAATTGCGGCAGGCTCAAGATCGTTTCCTGATTCGTGATGAGGTGATCCAAGTTCGTCCCACGCTGCGTACACCAGTGCTGTCGACACATGCAGTGGGGGAATAATCAGTGTGATGTCACTGGTGAGCGGCGCCAAAGGCGTGATGATTTCTCCGATTCCAGTGACCTGGGCATTGCCACCAATCATGCAAAAAGCAATGTCTGCTCCTATCGCGCTTGCCGCCACGAGATCTGTGAAACCGGCCCAGCGCAACACACCGGCAGCATCTGTTGAACCGCCACCAAGTCCGCCTCCAGCAGGAATATTTTTTTCGATGTGTATTGCGGCACTGATGTTTGCCAACTGCAGAGCTTGATGCACCAGATTTGTCTCATTAGTCGGAACTCCGTCAGCAAATGGCCCTCCAAGTGTGATTCCGTGCGAACCAGGAGTGATTGTGAGCGTGTCATGCAGGGCGAGGCTCACCATGTGCGCATCAATTGTGTGCAAACCATCTGGACGCACACCAGTAATGCGAAGCGACAATGTGAGTTTGGCGTGAGCCCGCACAACATCGGTCATACGTTCTCCGCGTACACAACTTTGTAGAGGCGAATCCAGTCATGCACTGACAGTTCTTCGGCTCGTGCAGTTGATTCGATGCCGGCTGTGTTGAACTGCGCTTGAGTAACGAGGCCTGCTAACGCGCCTCGCAACATTTTTCGTCGTTTTGCGAATCCAGTTCTGACAAGAGAAAATAATTCTGCTGGACGAACACTCGCGTCAAGTGGTTGCTCATGACGCACTATGCGAACAAGGGCAGATTCAACATTGGGCTTTGGCAAAAACACTGATGCTGGCACCATTCCGACGACTTCAGCGCGTCCCCAGAACGCTACTTTTACGCTGACGGCACCGTATGCCTTGGTCCGTGGGGCCCCAGCAAGACGTTCGCCAACTTCTCGCTGCACCATGACGAAGAATTCTTTTATTTGAGGAACCGTGTCAAGAATGTCGGCAATCATGGGCGTCGCAACGTTGTAAGGCAAGTTTGCAACAAGGTGCCACGCATGTGACGGATCGGCTAATTGGGACCAATCAATTGTCATTGCATCTGCTTGAACAACGGTGACATTTGGGCACTGCGCAACATTGTCGCGCAAGAGCGGAACAATTGTTTCATCAATCTCAATAGCAGTGATCTGAGCGCCACTTTCTGCCAGCGCGAGCGTGAGTGAACCAAGACCTGCACCGATCTCTAGCACCCTGTCGGTTGGACCGACTCCGCATAGTCGAGCAATGCGACGCACTGTGTTGGCATCGACGACGAAGTTCTGTCCAAGTGCACGTCGTGGAGACAGTCCGGCTGCGTGCAGTTGCGCGGAAATATGCGCGTGAGTGAGTGTCACCAGCGCAACTCGACTGGCAGTGGGGCATCAATCAGGTTGGCCAAATTTTCAAACAGCCCCGTGTGCACCACAATGTCTGCGCCAGATGGGATGTATCCAATATTGATATTGATACATTTTACTTTGCGACCGTTGTTGAGATTCAAGACGGTGACCTCGGTCCCCAAGGGCACAGCACTTGTGGCACAGCCAGTGACAGCAGAGTCGGGGAATCGTTTAAAAGTAGCGCGACCACGCAACGAGTTGATCGGAGTTTGTGCTGGGTAGGCAATTTGTCCGGTTCCTGTTTGTACGAGTGCAGTTGGTCCTTCAAGATTTGCTGCAGAGTCTGCATTGGCACTCGAAGAAAGTCCGGTATCAAGAGTTGTCGTTGTCGCTAGTGCTGTTGTTGCAATAGTCGCCTCAGTCGGCTCAGTGGATCCGCCGGCGATCCAGGCAAGAGGCAACACAATCGCCGTCAAAATGCCAGCAGCAACCATTCGATTGCGATCGATACGAGACAAGTTCACGAGTTAACGCTACGAACCAATTCCTGGGAACGCAAGGATTGCGGTCGCACTTGTTGATTCGGCAATTGTTGCTGGGTGCTGGCCTCGGAGGTCTGCAATGGCAGTACCCACCACGCCCACAAATGCCGGCTGGTTTGGACGTCCACGATGTGGAGCAGGTGCCAGATATGGACTATCGGTTTCAATAAGGAGTCTGTCAAGGGGACACATTTGCGCCGCAGCCTGATTATCTGCAGAGTTCTTGAATGTCACGATTCCGCTGAACGACAAAAATGCTCCACGGTCTAGACATCGGCGAGCCTCATCTGGACCACCAGTAAAACAGTGCAAGACAGTTCGCTCAGGAATCCCTTCTGCGTCCAACACATCAAAAGTGTCATCCCATGCGTCGCGTGTATGGATGACAAGTGTGAGATTGTGCTGTTTGGCGAGAGCGATATGTTCGGCAAAAACTTGGCGTTGCACATCACGGGGTGAATGCTCATAAAAATAATCAAGTCCGCATTCGCCGACTGCAACAACACGCGGCGAGGGGACTAAGTGTTGAACTGTGTGCGTTCCGAGTACGGCATCGTGGGGGTGCAAACCAACTGTTGCCCACACGTCTTTATGTCGTGATGCAAGTTCAATAGCAGCGCTACTTGTTTGCTCGTCTGTCCCGATGACGATGAATCGATCTACATCTGCAAGGCGGGCTGCAATGAGCGTGTCGTCGGCTGACACCGACATTTTGTCGTCAAGAATATGACAGTGAGTATCGGTCCATTTCATGGCGCACCATCACGCTTTGCGACGAGGGAACAATGAGTCACCCTTAAGAACTGCTTGTCCGGCTTGGTATCCGCCCCACTGAGTTGACGACGGGATTCGTTGGTCTTGAATGTTTCCGGCCAGACCAATTCGACGCCAGATCTCTTGGGCGGTATCGGGCATCGCAGGGTACGACAAGATCGCAATAATGCGCAATGCCTCAAGTGCATCACCCATGACTGCATCAAGATCCACGCCCGGTTCTGCTTTCCAGGGCTCGTGTGTTTCGAGATGCGCATTCGTTGCCCGAATCAGCGACCATGTCGCATCAAGCGCCTTGCTCGGCTGCACATTTGCCCAATGGCTAGTGGCATCAACAACAGCCTGTTGTGCAATCGCTGCCAGTGCACTGTCTTGTCGTGGCGCTGTTCCGAGTCCTGCACATTTTTTTTCAACAACAGTTGCAATGCGGGCGGTGAGGTTGCCCAAATTATTGGCAAGGTCTGAGTTGTAACGACCAATCAGACCTTCGTATGTGAAATCACCATCATTGCCGTAATTCGTGTTGGCTAAAACGTAATAGCGAAAGGCATCAACACCGACGTCATCAACAAGATCAAGTGGGTCGACCACATTGCCAGATGTCTTGCTCATTTTTTCGCCTCCGACAAGGAGCCAGCCACCGACAGCCCATCCAGCGGGTGGTTCAATGCCAGCAGACATCAGCATGGCGGGCCAATAGATGCAATGGAAACGCAAAATATCTTTACCGATGAGATGATGATTGACGGGCCAATATTTTTCAAATAAAGATTCATCATCTGATCCGTACCCAAGCGCCGTGATGTAGTTAGCCAAGGCGTCAAACCACACATACGCCACATGGGAGTCATCGAAGGGGAGCGGGATTCCCCACTTGAGCGTTTTGCGGCTCACAGAAAAGTCGTTCAGTCCTTGTTTGATGAAGCCGGTGACTTCGTTGACGCGATGCTCTGGTACGACAGCCCCAGCATGGTCGGAATACCACTTCAGTAATCGATCTTCAAAGCGTGACAAGCGAAAGAAATAGTTTTCTTCTTCTACTCGGTCGACTGGTTTTTTATGTATTGGACAGATGTTATTTTGCGCTTCTTCTTCGGTGTAATACGCCTCACATGCCACGCAATAAAGACCACTGTATTTATCGAGTTCAATATCGCCCGCATCAAAACATGCTTGGAGCAATTTATTGACACCAACTCGATGACGATCTTCAGTTGTACGAATGAAATCCGTGTAAGAAATATTAAGACGTTGCCAGGCCTGTTCAAAAAGTGGCGCAATGTCATCGGCAAATTTCTGAGGCGTTACTCCTGCAGAGTCGGCCGCTTGTTGAATTTTGAGTCCGTGCTCGTCTGTCCCGGTAAGAAAATGAACATCATCACCGAGTAGTCGATGCCAACGAGCAACTGCATCACCGATGATTGTGGTGTAGGCGTGCCCAAGATGTGGGCGTGCGTTCACGTAATAGATCGGGGTGGTGAGGTAGTAACGATTCACTCCATGCAGACTAGGTCGTTTGAAGTCACTGACCTCGGCTCGTTTTATTTTGGTGCTTGTCCGTAGATTTGAGGGCATGCCGTACGAGTTTGATGACGCAATCGTCGCCGTACCTGAAACAGGCGGAATCTACCGAACGCCAATTATCGGTGGTTGGGACATTGGCGTCAATGCCAACGGTGGCTACTTGATGGCTCGTGCAGCCCACGCAATGCGAATGGCATCAGGCCGTCGCGATCCACTCACGGTGACTGCACACTATTTGGCGCCAGCGCTCGCCGGTGATGCGTCCTGCGTCACCGAGATTGTGAAATCCGGAAAGCGAATCAGCACAGTTGTTGCAGCTTTGCGTCGAGATGATCGTGAACTCATGCGACTGATTGGTTCATTTGGCGAGGTTCAATCGACGAGCGCGGCGCATTATGTCACGGCAACGCCACCTGATCTGCCCCCAATTGAGGAGTGCGTTGCGCGTCGTAATCAACCGACTCCAATTCCGATGGGAATTGCCCAACGAGTCAGTCTTTTTATCCATCCCGACGATGCTGGCTTTTCATCGGCAACGCCACCCGGAGTTGGTCGAATGCGAGGCTGGTTTAGTTTTGCTGACGACAGACCCATTGACACGTTGGCGTTGTTGCTAGCGGCAGATGCGTTTCCGCCAACTTGGTTTAACATTTTTGGTTCTCAAGGATGGGTTCCAACCCTTGAGATGACCGTGCATGTTCGCGCAGTTCCAGCTCCTGGTCCGTTGCGCTGTTCGTTCACCACGCGCGTTGTGCAAGGCAATTGTTACGAAGAAGATGGCGAGATGTGGGACTCGAACGATGTTTGCGTCGCGATGAGTCGCCAGTTAGCGCTTGCGCCTCTTGTGGCAACTTGAGCGATGAACTACTGCTGAATTGCTAAGTCGTACACACGCTTTCGTGCGATGCCCAGAACAGAACTGACTTCATCAACTGCTTGACGAGTGCTGAGGCCCGCAGATTTACGCACGCGGAGTTGCTCCGCGATGTCGTCGTCAGAGACGTCGTGAGATGAGTCAGTCACTCCTTCGAGCACGATGACATATTCGCCGCGCGGCTCGATGTCGGAGACATGTTTCATCGCTTGTGTGAGTGTTCCGCGCCATGTTTCTTCGTGCATTTTTGTGAGTTCGCGGGCCAAGACAACTCGTCGCTCGGGGTCGCACACAGCCATGAGATCAGCAATAGTCTTCGCTAGTCGATGAGGTGCCTCGTACAAAACCAGTGTGCGCCGTTCGCGAGTAATCTCAGTTAAACGTTGGCGTCGCTCCGCACCCGCACGCGGAAGGAATCCATCAAAAGCAATTCGCGTTGTAGAAAAACCACTGATGATGACAGCCATCACAAATGCTGCAGGTCCAGGAGTTGCGCTCACAAAGTATCCGGCGGTAATTGCTGCGCGAGCGATGCGTTCGCCCGGGTCACTAATGCCTGGTGTGCCAGCGTCGGTGATAAGAGCCACAATGTGTCCCGCGGCAAGTGCTTCAAGAACTTTGGAAGTTGCGTCGTGTTCGGTGTGATCGTTGGCAACTATTAGGCGCTCGGGATGCGCGCCAATATGTTTGAGAAGTCGCCCGCTGTGGCGAGTGTCTTCGCAACACACCACATGAGCCGCCGACAGAACTGCGACAGAGCGTGTCGTCATGTCTTGGAGATTGCCAATCGGGGTGGCGACCAACCAAAGCCCCGGAATAATTGTTTGAATCGCGTCATTGGACATGGCGGACCTCAACAATGTCTCCAACATGCAGATTCCATCGTTCCATGGAGCCGTTCGTTGCTTCGATGACGGTGACAGCGCTCCACACAGGTGCGTCTACGCGCCAAGGACTGATTCGTTTGATGTGTAGCACCACTCCTTGTGCATCAAGATACGCAACGTCAAGGGTGTGGACGACGCCGAATGTATGTATCCAGCGACACGGTTGCAAAACCAATGGTTCGTCAATGTCGACAACACCAATAAGGCCACGCCGCCGAGCAGAACGACTGCTTGCCAGTTTTGCCGATGCAAGCACACGAGCATCAGACACCAACCACACTGACGAAAAGTGAGCAGTGGATTTTTTTCGCAGACCCATGAGCGACCAACCAGGCGTGACAGTGTCACACGTTGAAGCGAATCTCCACTGTGTCGCCGTCAAGGAACTCGTACTCTTTTCCTTCTGCACGAATTTTGCCTTGTTCTTTGGCTTTGTTCCATGAACCAATCTCAAGTAGTTCATCCCAATGAATAACCTCTGCACGAATAAATCCGCGTTGTAGGTCAGAGTGAATCTTTCCGGAGCATTCTGGAGCTTTTGCACCTGCATTAAATGTCCACGCCCGCGTTTCTTTTTCTCCTGTTGTAAAAAATGTGCGTAATCCGAGCAGGTGATATGCGCTGCGCACCATCCGAGTGAGCGCACCTTCGCCGAGTCCGAGCGCTTCGAGCATTTCGGCTCGGTCGGTCGGTTCAAGAAGTGCTGCCTCTGCCTCGATCTGCACACTCATTCCCAATACTTCGACATCATTGGCGTATGACGCGCCAGGGGGAGCGATCTCGGCACGCACTCGTGCCTCGAGTTCGGGGATGCGATCGAGTTCGTTTTCGCCGACATTAATAACCGCCAAGACACGACGATTGGTCAGCAAAAAATGTGGAGCCAATACTTCGCGGTCAGCGGCGCTCATCTCCGAGCGATAAATTGGTACGCCACTATTTAAAATGTCATGAGCGCGTTGCAATATTGCAACTTCTTCAGCAACGCCTTTGTCGACACGTGCTGCTTTTTGCACTCGCTTCAGTCGCGAGTCAACTGTTTCAAGATCAGCAAGTGCGAGCTCGAGTTCAACGATTCGTAAATGTTCAAGTGGATCATCGGGCCCCGTGACATCGGAGTCAATAAATGCGCGCAAGACCAGCACGATCGCGTCGACCTCGCGAATGTTGGCCAAAAATTTGTTGCCAAGACCTTCACCCTTGCTTGCGCCTTCGACAAGGCCACCGATGTCGACGACCTGTACGGCTGCATGGATGGTTTTTTTCGTCTGTGACATCACGGCAAGAGCATCAAGTCGTGAGTCAGGCACTTTGGCGACTCCGATGTTGGGGTCTTTCGTGGCAAAGGGGTAGGGGGCGGCAAGCGCACCCCCACCGGTCAGGGCGTTGTAGAGAGATGATTTACCTGCGTTGGGGAGACCAACAAGACCGAAACATTCCATGGGAAATACCACGCTACCGTTGTTGCGTCTGCCCTTGGGATTGTTACTATGGCGGTAGTGTTAATTATCCCCAGACACTCAAACCCAAGCGAGGCAAAATGACATCCTTCGACCTAGATCTCACCAAATACAGCCTCGGATGGAACGACGAGGTGGAATACGCGTTTGCCCCAGAAAAGGGTCTCAATGATCGGGTTGTTGAGCAAATCTCTTGGTGGAAAGGCGAGCCAGAGTGGATGCGCCAAATGCGGTTGCGCAGTTTGCAGACCTTTGATCGCAAGCCAATGGCTGAGTGGTTTGCCGTCAACATGCCAGACATTGATTTTCAAGACATCTACTACTACCTCAAGCCAGCGACAGGTCAGGTTGACGAATGGGATGACCTGCCAGAGCAGATGAAGGCCACATACGAAAAACTCGGAATCCCTGAGGCTGAGCGTAAATACCTCGCTGGAGTTACTGCGCAATATGAATCAGAAGTTGTGTTTCACCGCAACCGCGTTGAGCTCGAAGAACAAGGAATTTTGTTTTGTGACATGGACACCGCATTGCGCGAATATCCAGAATTGGTCAAACAGTATTTCGGAACCATCATTACGCCCGGAGACAACAAGTTCTCAGCGCTCAATACGTCGGTGTGGTCTGGTGGATCATTCGTGTATGTGCCGCCAGGCGTCGAGTGCGAAATGCCGCTGCAGGCATATTTCCGTATTAACAGCGAAAGCGCCGGACAGTTTGAGCGCACGCTCATTATTGCCGACGAGGGTTCAAAAGTTCATTACATCGAAGGTTGCTCTGCACCTGTATATACAAAGAACTCTCTGCATAGTGCTGTCGTTGAAATTGTGGTCAAGCCAAGTGCACACGTGACATACACAACTATTCAGAACTGGTCACCAAACGTGTACAACCTTGTGACAAAGCGTGCTCGCGTCGAGACAGAAGGTCACATGGAGTGGATCGACGGCAACATCGGATCCAAACTCACAATGAAATATCCAAGCGTGTACCTGATGGGTCCAAAAGCAACTGGCGAGGTCTTGTCTGTTGCATATGCGGGCGCCGGACAACATCAAGATGCTGGTGCAAAAATGGTGCACTGTGCTCCTGAGACATCCTCAAAAATTGTGTCAAAGAGCATCAGCAAAGACGGCGGAATCACCACCTATCGCGGACTCGTTCGTGTCGAAGAAGGCGCTTATGGCTGCAAGAGCCACGTGCAATGTGATGCGTTGATTCTTGACGAAGAAAGCGAAAGTCGCACATTCCCTTACATGGAAGTCGGAGAACGTGACGCTCAAATCGGACACGAAGCGACAGTGTCAAAAATTGCAGACGAGCAACTGTTCTACCTACAAAGCCGCGGACTCTCTCAAGAGCAGGCGATGGGCATGGTTGTCAATGGCTTCATCGAACCAGTCACGCGCACGCTTCCTATGGAATACGCCGTTGAGTGGAGCCGCCTGATTGAACTCCAGATGGAGGGCTCAGTCGGCTGATCAGGTATAAAATCCCTGATGTGGCAATGCGGATTGAGTGTAAACATTATGAAAGCAGAACATACGCTGGCGACGAAGTCGTGCGTAAATGCAACCTTGACTTGGCGCCTGAGGCCCCATGGCGGTGCCCAGCAAACTGTGACAAATTCGAACGTCGGGTCATCGACGCTGGTTGGACTCGCGGAACTGTCGTGCCAACGTCGGCGCCACTTGAGCCACCAGGGCTCGATGATGGCTCCGCGGCAGCAGTTCTTGAAGCTGCAGAAAACATCATCAACGCGATTGGACACAGTGTGCGACATGATCTCGAAAACGAACGCACAAAGCGTCGTTGGTGGCGACGAAACAAATAATTCAATACGACTTTTTGTACCGAGGCAACTATGAGTACAACTCCTGTGTCTCTGCCGAGCGCCGAAGAAGAAATCTGGCGATACAGCCGTATCGCAGAACTAGATTTAGGCGCGTATTCAACTGGTTCGCTTCGAACTGAAACCATAGGCGCTGATGCACTTCGCGTTACTGACGCCATCACTGGCATTGCGTTGACGACTGATGTTGACGTTTTTGCTCGACTTAACTCAGAACATGTCGCATCTCACCCGCAAGATGTGGTGTGCCTGCATATTCCAAGCGGAAAAGTTTTCGAGACGCCAATCGAAGTTGTGCATACTGTCCATGAGTCGGGTCTTATCGCATTTCCACGGTTAGTAATTGATGCTGGCCAAGACAGCGAAGCAACTGTGATTGAACGCTTTATTTCAGCAGACGGCATTACAAGTGTGGTGTGTCCAGTTCTAGAAGTGCGCGCTGCACAAAGTGCTCGCATTACATATGTCGCCATTAATCAACTCGGACTTAATACATGGAAAATCGCCCATCAACAGTCTGTCGGATACCGCGACTCAAACACGCGACTTTTCACCGTTGCATTAGGCGGAGACTACGCCCGTGTTCGCACAGAAGCTCGACTCGTCGAACAGGGAGCATCTACTCAGCAAGTAGCGCTCTATTTTGCCGGCGGTAGCCAAATGCATGACTTCAGAACATTGCAAGTACACGCTGCCCCCAAGACATCGAGCGACTTGTTGTTTAAAGGTGCGGTTCGAGATGTTGCTCGCAGCGTATATACCGGTCTCATTCACATCAAGGAAAACGCCAGAGGATCTCAGGCATATCAAACCAATCGCAACCTGACATTGAGCGAGGGGGCATGGGCAGAAAGTGTTCCGAATCTTGAGATTGAAACAAATGATGTGAAATGCAGCCATGCCAGCACCGTCGGACCAATCGACGAAGATCAAAGGTTTTATCTTGAGAGCCGCGGCGTGCCGCCATCTGTCGCAGAACGTCTCGTCGTTATGGGATTTTTCAACGAAGTCATCGACCGCCTGCCTTCGTTCACGGGTGTCGATGCGCTTAGGGCAGAAGTGGCTCGCAAACTTCTAGCAGAGCACATAGAGATTGGGCACTCATGAAATCAACAATTGTTTGCGCCTTGAACGAGATTGAACATGGGGCATCGATGCGTGTCGTAGTCGACAACATGCCTGTTGCAGTAGTGCGCATTGACGACGATGTGTATGCAATCGCTGATACCTGTAGTCATGCCAAAGTGTCATTGAGCGAAGGCATTGTTTTGTGTGACACAAAAGAGATCGAATGCATCAGACACGGCAGTGCTTTTAGTCTCGTGACGGGGGAGCCAAGCACACTGCCCGCTACGCAGCCAGTGGTCGTGTTTTCGGCACGAGTCGAAAACGGCAATGTTCTGATTGAAACGAGCAACTGACCATGAGCACACTCGAAATAAAAAATCTGCGAGCAACCGTCGGAGGAAAAGAAATCCTCAATGGGGTCAATATCACAGTCAATTCCGGAGAAGTACACGCTGTCATGGGACCAAACGGTGCCGGAAAATCAACATTGGCCGCTGTCATCATGGGCAAGTCAGGATACGAAGTAACAGAAGGCACAGTCACTCTCGACGGTGTTGACATGTTGGCGTTACCTACTTGGGAACGCGCTGTAGCCGGCCTGCATCTGGTGATGCAATACCCAACAGAAGTACCAGGCGTGCACATCGATGAAGTTCTTGCTGAAGCACTGTCGGCACGCGGTCGCAGTACAAAAGATTTGACTGCGCGCATCGCCAACGAGGCTCAACGAATTGGTTTTGACACAGACATCGTCTCGCGAGCCCTCAATGTCGATCTCTCTGGCGGAGAAAAAAAACGCAACGAGACCTTGCAACTCGCTGTTCTTGAGCCTCGAATCGCCATCTTGGATGAACTGGACTCAGGTCTTGACATTGATGCCCTTCGGGCATGTGCAATGCGAGTAGAGGCCGCAACAACTGAGCAAAACCTTGGGGTTTTAGTAATTACTCACTATGTTCGCTTGCTCGAAGAACTGAAAGCCGACAAAGTACATATTTTAGTAAACGGTCGCATTGTCACGACGGGTGGTCCCGAGTTGGCAGACACGCTTGAGCGTGATGGCTACGCCGCCTTCGCATAAGCACAGCAGAACCCTCTGATTGCCAGTTAGGCAAGAACTGAGGCAAATTTCCAGAGGTGTTTTGCGCGCTCAGTGGCGTCGGTGAAACCATCACGCAACGCACGCGAACGCACTTCAAAGGAAATGGGCACATCGGGAACTAGTTGCAATAGTTCTGCGATGGGAAGCGCACCTTCACCAGGGCAACTACGACCATTAATTGCTTCGTCGAGAAGTTCTTCAAAAGTCGTTGGCAGATGTGCAGGCGCATCAGCAATCTGGATGTACGGGAATAACGACTTGTCGTAGGCAGCAACATCACTTGGAGTTGAGCCAGAACGTGACAAGTGCAAGTTGTCGATGAGGACTCCACTGTTAGGTTTATTCGCTTGGCACACAATGTCGGCAGCCATGCTTAATGTGTTGAGAGGGAAGATGGGAAGAAACTCACACACAATGGTGATGCCGTGCGGTGCAGCAAAATCACATGCTTGTGCATAGCGGTCAATATTTGCTTGTAGATCTTTCTTGCGGCTGGTAAACAAAATGAATCGGGCACCCACTTCTGCGGCAGATTCAATGAGCCGTTCAGCATTGTCGTCGACACCATCAGCAGGAATGATGGGCTCCATGTCAAGGGCAATTACTCCGGTGTCATCAAGACGCTTTCTGACTTCTTTTGAAGTAGCAGAAGTCCATGTAGCGCCGTCAAACCAAATTCCACATGCTGGCCAGCCTGCTCCTGCAGCGGCGGTGACCATGTCGGCCGGCAGAAGCGTTGGGTGTACACCCGCAGCGAGTGAAAGTAAGCGAGTCACTTGCGCTTCGCTTCAAAGGTAATGGGAAGCGAAGTAAGTGCTCGTAATGCGATATTGCGTTGATATTCAAGTTTCATATTTGGATCAACCATTTCGAAGCTTTCGATGCGATCAACAAATGTTCGAAACCCGATTGCAAGCTCTCGGCGGGCAAGTGGTGCGCCAAGACAAAAGTGCGTACCTGCACCAAACGCAATATGCGTGCGGTTGTTTGATCGATCTAAATCCAACTCATCTGGGTTTTCAAAATGCCGGTCATCGCGATTGGCTGATGCAAATCGCATATTGACAGTTGATCCTGCCGGAATCGTGACACCGTGTAGCTCTACATCGCACGTAGTGACCCTAAACAGCCCTTGCACAGGCCCTTCAAGGCGAACGACTTCTTCGACAAAAATGGGGACGTACTTGTCGGGGTCACTGCGCAACTGATCCCACGCATGTGGATTTTTTGCCAACAACAAGATGCCACCGGAGAGAGCGTTGGTGCTTGTTTCTGAGCCACCAACAAATGTGTCGGCCATCATCTCGGCATGTAATTCTTCGTCCGTCAGAGTGCGACCCCATTGTGGAATCACGGTATTGACGAGATCAGATAAGAGCGAGTCATTTGGTTCTGCACGTAGGCGCTCAAAGATTGGTTGAAAATAATGCTGTGCCTCTATTTCCATCTCCGTAGACCAAAGTGCTTCTTCTTCTGTCTGCATCATTCCAAGACGCTGCACCCAGGCATCGGTCCACGCTTTTATTTGCCAGATGTCTTCTTCTACTACGCCGACTTGAAGCCCGATGACAATGAGAGGCAATGGAATTGCAAAGGCTTTTACCCAGTCACATTCACCAGCATCAATAAACGCATCAAAGAGTTGCGTCGCAACTTTTTCGACAAGGGGATCAAGTTGTTTGATCCGACTCGGCCGAAATGCATGATCAAATAGTGCGCGCATCTCTTTATGGTTCGGGTCGTCTCGACTTGTCAATGTCGGGGCAGGCACCCAACCTTTGTCGCGATACATCTGACCGATTTTTTTGCCACGAGCAATTATTTCTGGCGTATTTACTCGAACAGGCCTTTGTGAATTACTGAAACGCTCGGCATCCGTAACGACCATACGCACATCGTCGAAACGCGTGATGACATACATCCCGGTGTGTGGGTCAAGCCATACTGGCGCGTCATCGCGAAGTTCCCGATAGGCGTCGTATGGGCAGTTATTGGTCTGGACATCAAAGAAGTTAATGTCAGGTGGGCGTGCTGTGTCTTCGCTCATCTATGAATCCCCCCGCGTTTTCATCTACCTTATTCATTGAAGAGGGGGAGCAACGATGTCAACCGCAGAGCAAATCATTAAGCAATTTGGCGCCGTCGAAGATGATCAGCGCTACACGCGCCTGATCGGTCTTTTTACCGATGACGCCATCTATTACGACCCGTTCATGGGTGCGCAGGTGGGCACTGATGCCATTCGCGTGTTCATGGAGCACATGGAAAAAGTGGTTCCAGCGGCTGGCGTTCGATTCGATGAGTGGGAAGTGTGCGCTGGCACAACTACTGCCTGGGCTCGTTGGACCATGTACATCAAAGGAGCCAGTGGCGAAGTAGGCATCAACGGGCAAAGTATTTACCGATTACGCGACGACGGCGATGGTCTAAAAGTCTGCTTCGTTGCTGACTATCTTGACTCAAATGCGTATGCACAAGTGACTCGCGACCGCG
>JAEMRC010000034.1:16976-18619 GCA_016463545.1 Ilumatobacteraceae bacterium | reverse complement strand
TTGACAAATGTTCCGACGTATCCCTTGCCGTGTTGAATCAAACGTCGCGAATCGGCAGGGAAGTCGTAGGCCATTCGTGGCATATCAAAAGAAAGTTCTTCGAAGTTGATGAGGTTGAAGTCAGCACGCATTCCTTCAGCGATGAGACCACGATCACGCAGTCCAAAGAGTTGAGCGGTGTCGAGTGTTTGGCGCTTGACGATGTGCTCAAGAGCAAGACGCGGACCACGCTGGCGATCGCGAACCCAATGTGTGAGCATAAATGTTGGGGTGCCGCCGTCGCAGATGGCGCCGCAATGTGCGCCGGCATCTGAAAGACCCATTCGAGTATGGGGATGCATTGTGAGATCGTGAGTCATTGAGAGGTCGCCGTATGCGTAGTTGAAAAAAGGCATGTAGATCATGCCGGTGCCGTTGTTTGATGTGAGTTGATCAAGAATTATTTCCATTGCAGGAATACGACGCTTCAGGGCAAGTGCGTCGATGCTCGCATCGCGAGGCGGCTCATAGTCAATATTGGCGCTCGTGATGGGGAACATCTTGTGCAGGCGCTTGAGAACCATTGTGTCAAAAAATCCTGCGTCGTTGGGGATCTCAGTGATGATGCGCTCGCGACGAGTGGGGTCGCGCAATGCTTTGAGTCGTTCTGAGATGGGCAAGTGAGAAACTTCTGTGTAGGCGGGATGAAAGAGCAGCGGGTGCAGAGTTCCTTCTAAACACATCAGGATTCCGATACTGCGACCAGCGACTTGGCAAACGATGTTCAAGTTGTCATCGTGGGCGGTGTCAAGAAGCGTGAGAACATCTCTCCAGATGTCTGGTTTTTCGTCTGCTTGATTGAGATTGACGCTGATAGTGACATCGGGTGAGCGTCGAGAAAGTTCGCGCATCCATGGCCATTCGTCCGAAGCGAGTCGGATGTGCTCGGGCGCAAATTGAAAAACACCGCCACCGGCTCGTTGGACTGCGTCGCCGATAGCAAAAAGTTCGTTTTGCTCGGCATGTGTGCCGGGAACGAGTTCACCGGATTTACTGCGATGAATTGGCGTGCGCGAGGTGCTAAAGCCAAGTGCACCTGCACGAATCGATTCTTCAACATGGGCTGCCATGGCCTCAATGTCTGCATCAGTTGCAGATTCATTTGCAGCACCGCGTTCGCCCATAACAAATGCTCGTAGCGCACCATGTCCAATTTGTGTGCCGAGGTCCATTATGCGCGGTGTGCGCTCAAGTGCATCAAGGTACTGGGGGAAAGATTCCCAGTTCCATGCAATGCCTTGAGTCATTGCCGCACCAGGAATATCTTCAACGCCTTCCATGAGTTCAATGAGCCATTCGTGGCGGTCTTCATGAGCGGGCGCAAATCCGACGCCGCAATTTCCCATCACGGCAGTTGTGACTCCGTGCCAACTGCTTGGCGTGAGCCATGGATCCCACGTGGCTTGTGCGTCGTAATGCGTATGAACATCTACCCAGCCAGGCGTAAGCAACAAACCTTCAGCGTCAATGATGCGGTAAGTGTGAGCGGTGGGTGCTTTACCCGCGGGTGAAATTTGGCGAATGATGCCGTTTTCGAACGTGACATCAGCAGTAGTTTGTGGCGAGCCACTACCGTCAACTAGCTGTGCGTTACGAATAACAGT
>JAEMRC010000034.1:14432-16876 GCA_016463545.1 Ilumatobacteraceae bacterium | reverse complement strand
GTCTATGCGTTGAGAATAGAAATAACGGCACTATGTAAGGTGCCATTTGAGCTGACAGCGCTGTTGGCATGCCAGTCTTGGATACCTGTTCGATCAGTGAGAGTGCCTCCGGCTGCATGAACGATGGGGATGAGTGCGGCAATGTCGTATGGCTCGAGACCAATTGCGTCAACAGCAAGGTCAATGCTGCCATCAGCAACGAGCATGTGTTGCCAGAAATCTCCAAAGCCACGCTCTCGTTTAAGTTGCTGTTGCAAGCGGTGAATATTTTGTGATTTGCCGGCAGTATTCCAGGCAGAGTTGGGAGTCAGGCTGCCGTGTGCATCAAGCAAGTTGTCGGTGGTGCTGACATGAATTGGTTGACCATTACGAAATGCGCCAAGGTCGGTGCCGCCCCACCATCGAGCGTGTAGAGCAGGCGCAGAAACGACGCCGAGAACTGGACCAAGGTCAGCGTGCACGAGTGCGATAAGAGTTGCAAAAACTGGGACTCCACGAACAAAATTGCTAGTGCCGTCAATGGGGTCGATGACCCATGTCCATTCTGAGTTGCCACCAGTTCCGTGTTCTTCTCCGTACCACGCATGTTGGGGGCGTGACTGCTTGATCGCGTTGACGATTGCAGTCTCGGTATTGCGATCAACTTCGGTGACTTCGGTGAGATTTTCTTTGAGGTCGACATTGAAAGTGCGATGCGTGAAGTGCGGCAGAGTAATGGCATCTGCAAGGTCGGCAAGACTAAGTGCAAAGTTCAGTTCAGATGAGAGGTCGTTGCTCATTATGAGTTCTTTAGGAGTTGGTGCGCAGTCTTGACGATGCCATCGGCATCAAGACCGAGTCGAGCAAGGATGACAGCAGGTTTTGCGTGGGGAATAAACTGTGTGGGAAGCCCGAGCACAGAGACGCTGGTGTTGGTTTGTAGTGACGTAATTGCGTCTGCCATAGCAATACCGATGCCACCATCACGGATGCCGTCTTCAATCGTGATGACATGTGCATGCGTGGACGCGTTTGCGATCATTGCGGGGTCAAGTGGTGCACACGAACGGACATCCCAGACCGTTGCATTGATGTTGTTGTCGGCGAGTTGTTGGGCAGCAAGAAGTGCGGCACCTACCATTTTGCCAACTGCGAGAATGCATAATGAGCCGTCACCAGTGCGCAATGTGCGGGCAAGAAGCCCAGAGCCAACATCGTGTTCCTCAACTTGACGTGCTGCACCTTTTGGATAGCGAATGACAACTGGTCCGTCATTGGCCAGAGTCATTGCATCGTGAAGCATTTGCTGGAGTTCTTGAACGCTTGATGGCGCCAATACGCGCATTCCCGGAACCTTTGAGAGCAAGGCCATGTCGTAGACACCGTGGTGGCTCGGACCATCGTCGCCTGTGATACCTGCGCGATCAAGACAAAACACGACAGGCAAGCGATGCATCGCAACGTCGTAGACCACTTGATCCCAAGCGCGCGATAAGAAAGTGGAGTACAAAGCAACAACAGGACGAAGTCCGCCCATCGCCATGCCTGCTGCCATGGTGACTGCGTGTTGTTCGGCGATCCCAACATCAATAAAACGTTGGGGGAATCGATCTTGAAAGTTCAACAACCCAGTGGGTCCTGGCATCGCAGCAGTGATGGCAACGATTCGCGAGTCGTTCTCTGCTGCTTTGACAATGGCGTCGGAAAACGCCTGGGTGTATCCGGTAACAACACTTTTATTGGGACCCGTGACAGGATCAAAAATAGGTGCGTCATGCAGATTTTTTTCGTCGTCGTCTTCGGCTGGTGGATAACCGCGACCTTTTTGAGTGAGCACATGAACGACAATGGGGCCTTCATCTGAACGTTGCTGGGCAGCAAGCAGCGCAATTTCCAATGCAGCAACATCGTGACCATCGATCGGCCCGATATATCGAACTCCGAGTGCTTCGAAAAATGATGGTGGCTGCAAGAATTCGCGCACTGCCGCTTTGAAAGCCTCCATACCCTGTTCGGCTTGTTTTCCGACCATGGGGAGTTCACGCAAGAAGTTTTCAATTTTGCGCTGACGACGTACATAAACGGGATTGAGGCGGATGTTGGTGAGTGTTCGTGACAACTTTTTTGTGACGCGGTCAGGCAAACGTGGCGTTTGTCCAGTGGCGTCGGTTTCATTGATTGTGCCAACAGATGTCAGGTTAGAAATTGTTGGTGCATAACTACGACCATTGTCGTTGAGCACGATGATCACTCGACGCCCGCTGTGACCCAAGTTGTTGAGGGCCTCGTAGGCCATGCCGCCCGTCATTGAACCGTCACCGATAACGGCAACGATGTGGCGATGAGTGCTTGTGCCGGCGTCGCGAGCAACTGCGAGACCGTGCGCATAACTCAAAACGGTGGAGGCATGACTGTTCTCAATAAAGTCGTGCAGCCCGACGTATGTCTCGCTCCTGATAGCTTTT
>JAEMRC010000034.1:0-14422 GCA_016463545.1 Ilumatobacteraceae bacterium | reverse complement strand
ATCCAGATAAGCCGCCGCCTTGGCGCAGTTCGCTGAACGACCCGCGTCGTCCGGTGACAATTTTATGAATGTAGGCCTGATGTCCCGTGTCCCACAAGATTGCATCGGTTGGACTCTCAAAGATGCGGTGCAGTGCAAGAGTGAGTTCAACAGCACCCAGATTGCTGCCGAGGTGGCCGCCTGTTTCGCTCACGGCAAGCACAATGAAGTCACGAATTTCTTCAGCAAGTTGTTCGATCTCGGGGAGCGATAATCCGCGCAAGTCTGCTGGCTCAGCGATGTTGTCAAGTAATGCCATGAAGAACTAAAGGCTATCGTTGGTCACCTAGCCCGAGGGATGGCGTTGTTGAATCTCGGCAAATAGAGCATCAAGGCGGCGCTGGTTCCAGTAGTGCAGGCGAGCACCCAGGGCAAATCCGAGCCCTAAGACGATGAGACCTCCGACACCGTCTATCCAATAATGATTTCCGGTGACGACAATGCAGAGCAAGGTGAGCGCTGGGTATAGCAGCACAGCGATACGTAGCCAACGTCGCCGAGCGAGTGGCCAGATGCCAAAGGCACACCAGCTTGCCCACCCAATGTGCAGACTCGGCATGGCCGCATATTGATTGGAAAGTTTCGCGGCGCCGCCCGAGTCAAAGCTCCATGGCCCTCCGAATTCTTTCAGTGTGTCGGAGAAACCAAAATTGTTGGCCTCGTTGTAGGTGCGAAGATCTGCTGGGATGCATTGTCCACCGTGACCGACGCCATTTGATGGACACGGTGCGTCAAGTAATCGGGGTGGCATGAGCGGGAACAGAGCAAATCCGATGAGTGCCAAGACTGTTGTGAATACAAGAGCATTGCGAAAAAGCGGGAACACATCTTTTCGTCGACGATACAGAACAATGAAGACGCCAATAGTGACCGCGAAATGAGCGGTTCCGTAATAGGTATTAAGAAATTGAATAAATATGCGATAGGGCAAGAACCATTGTTGAACTGTCTCTTCATGGAACAAGCCGATGACGCGCTCAAGGCGAATGATTTTCATCGCGTTATTAAAAGCATGCAATGGGATGTCTGAGCCATTGACGTAGGCGGATCCAAACATATTTCGAGTCGCGGTGTAGACGCCATAGATCGACAGAATGAGGACGACTTCTTTCCACCACTTTGTGATGTGCTGGCGTGGTTGGGTGTTGCTGGCCCCAAGAGAAGAATTCATAGTCACCCGTCACTTTAGAAGGTTCCACGTGTGGGCCTGTTGCCAGTGGCATTAGTAGGCTGATTGCCGTGACCATAACCGATCTTTCTCATGAAATAGACGCATCCATTCTTGCCAAAGCGCTTATTGCAGGGCGCGCTACTGGCGCTGACTTTGCAGAAATCTATATAGAGGACAAGCGGTCTACATCGGCAGGTCTAGATGACGGCAAGGTTGAACAGGTCACTAGTGGTCGAGATCGTGGCGCAGGGATTCGAGTGATTGCTGGCGACACGACCGGCTTTGCACACACGGCAGATCTATCAGAGTCGGGTTTGCTGGCAGCAGCAACCGCGGCAGCCGCAGCCGCTTCACAGGGAGGCGGAGGTGTGAACACAGTCGCCTTTGCTCCGATGACGCGACAAAGTGTCAACAGTGTGCGAATTGTGCCAAGCAGTGTTGCTAAAAGTCGCAAAGTTGAGTTGTTGATGCAAGCAAATGATGCAGCGCGCTCAATTGATGGAGCCATTGTGCAGGTGTCAGCCGGTTATGCCGACAGCATGAAGCGCATCTTGGTTGCAAATAGTGACGGAGTGTTTGCAACTGACGAGCAAGTGCGCACGATTTTTAGAATCAGTGCTGTCGCCAATGGCGACTCCGGAATGCAAACCGGATATGAATCACTCGGACACACAATGGGTTTTGAAATGTTTGACGACAATGACGTCGCTGAACTAGCGATTCGTGCTGCGCGACAAGCCATCGTCAAACTGCGCGCGCGGCCAGCACCGTCTGGCGCTGTGCCCGTCGTAATCAAGTGTGGTTCAGGAGGCGTGTTGTTTCATGAAGCATGTGGACATGGTCTTGAAGCAGATCTTGTGGCAAAGGGAGCCAGCGTGTATAAAGATCGTCGCGGCGAGTTGGTGGCATCACCGCTTGTCACATTGGTCGATGACGGAACCATGACTGCAGAATGGGGCGCGATCGGAATCGATGATGAAGGTCATGTCAGCAAACGCAATGTCTTGATCGAAAATGGGGTATTGACAGAATATATGTGGGACTACATTCGGGCACGCAATGAGAATCGACCACAAACCGGAAACGGTCGTCGCCAGTCATACTCGCATCTTCCGATGGTGCGCATGACGAATACTTTTGTGCTTAACGGAACCCAAGATCCAGAAGACATTATTAAGAACACTCCGAGCGGCGTGTATGTCGCCAAACTTGGCGGCGGAAGTGTTGACACTGCGAGCGGAGATTTTGTGTTTGGAATGACCGAGGCATATCTCATTGAGAACGGAGAAATCACTGAGCCATTGCGTGAAGGAAACCTCATCGGCAACGGACCCCAAGTGCTGCAAGACATTGATTTGTTGGGTAACGACTTTGCAATGGGTGGCCCCGGAACCTGCGGTAAAGATGGCCAAGGGGTCCCAGTGGGTGACGGTCAGCCAACTCTGCGAGTGAAGTCTTTGACGATTGGTGGTACTGCAGCATGAGCGGATCTTCGCTCGACAGCGAACTGCAACTCGTTGCTGATCGAATTGTTGCACAAGCCAAAAAAGGCGAGCAGATCGAAGCCTATGTATCCCGCGGCCAAGAAACAGAAGTCCGCGTCTATGAAGGCAACGTTGAGCATTTTGTTTCAGCACAAAGCCAGGGAATCAATGTTCGCGTCATCAGTAATGGCCGAACCGGAACGTCGTATGCCGGAACGCTTGACGAATCGGCATTGGCAGAAGTACTGGCCGAGGCGCGCGAAAACGCAGAACTCGGATCCGTCGATGAGTGGGCAGGGTTGGCAGAGCCCGACGGTGTTGCAGTTGTCGAACAAGAGTTGTGGAACGAAAAACTTGAGTCATATCCGACGGCACGCAAGATAGAACTCACAAAAGAACTTGAACGTTTGACATTAGGCATCGACCCTCGTGTGCGAATTGACTCTGCTGATTACAGCGATGCATCAATAGAGTCTGCGTTTGCTACTACTAAAGGAATTCGGGTGAGTGGTCGCGAGAACGGTTGCTACACATCTGTCAGCACGCTTGCCGATGACAACGGAGAAACGCAAACTGGTTGGGGTTTCGCAGTCGGTAAGTATCCAGATGAATTTGATCTAAGCAAAGCGGCTCGCGATGGCGTCGAGAGGGCAACTCGTTTACTCGGGGCAGTGAAGCCTGCGACAAAGCGCACGACCGTTGTGTTGGATCCATTTGTGACAGCAAGTTTTTTGAGCATCATTGGCTCAACGCTTAATGGTGAAGCGGTGTCAAAGGGAAGAAGCATTTTTGCCAATCGATTAGGTGAGGCAGTGGCATCACCAGTGTTCACACTGATCGATGATCCCACCGATTCGCGCGCCTATAGCGCCACTGACATTGACGGAGAAGGTTTGGCTGCTCGACGCAATGTGTTGATGCAAGATGGCGTGTTGCAGATGTTTATACATTCGTCGTACAGTGCTCGTCGCGCCCAGACAGTGAGCACTGGTAATGCAATTCGTGGTAGCGGAACTCCTGGCGTTGGATGTCTGGCATTACAGGTTGGACTAGGTACAAAGTCTCAGCAAGAACTGATCGCGGATATAGATGATGGCGTGTTGATTCAGAGCGTGCAAGGAATCCATAGCGGCGTAAACGCAATCTCGGGGGATTTTTCTACCGGTGCATCAGGTCTGATGATCCGTAACGGCGCTACTGCAGAGCCGGTGCGTGAGTTCACGATTGCATCTACGTTGCAGCGCATGCTGTTAGACATTGTTGCTGTCGGCGCAGATATCGATTGGCTGCCGATGAGTTCTGTCGGAGTGAGTTTGGTGATTAATGACATCACAATGAGCGGGGTATAACAAGTTGTCTCTCCTTCATGCCATTGTGCTGGGCATTGTGCAGGGGCTGTCAGAGTTCTTGCCGATTTCTTCAAGTGGTCACCTCGTGCTGGTGCCGTGGCTTTTTGGCTGGAACGACTTTTCTGATGTTGCTGTAAAAAAAGCATTTGACGTGGCGTTGCACATGGGGACACTGGTCGCAGTGGTCGGATATTTTTGGCGTGATCTGTCGCGCTATGTCGTCGATGGAACGCGCTATGTGCTGCGACGCAAACAAGACCCAACTGTGCATGGACGAATGGCGTGGATGTTTTTATTAGCCACAATTCCTGCGGCAGCAGTTGGAGCGTTGCTCGACACATGGATCGATGACACGCTTGGAAAGCCCTGGCTGATCGGTGTGTCTTTGATTGTCTTTGGGCTCCTGTTGGCGTGGGCTGACACGCTTGACGGCAAACGCCACGAAGACACGTTCACTCGACGTGATGCTTGGCGAGTCGGAATTGCTCAGGCGTTAGCCCTGAATCCGGGGACATCGCGCTCAGGTATCACAATGACTGCAGCGCGGACTGCTGGGTTTTCTCGCATCGCTGCTGCGCGAATCTCATTTGTCATGAGCGTGCCAGTGATTAGTGGTGCTGTGGTGTTCAAGCTTGCCAAGTTGGCACAAGACGGTGTGCCTGATGGATTTATTACACCGATGATTGTGGGGGTGGTTGCTGCGGCAGTGTCTGGTTGGTTAGCCATCGCAACATTAATGAAAGTCGTGAGCACGCGCAGTCTGAAACCATTCGTTCTGTATCGAATAGCCGCAGGAATTGCCGTGCTATTGATCACCGCAACCACCTGGCGATAAAAGTGAGTTAGCCAGACGCGACGAGTGATATATCACCGTTGTTTATGGCGGCGGCGACAATGGCAGCAAGATCTGCCGGAACAGCAATCTCAACGCCTCGTTCACGCGTTGCAGGGGTCATCACGCGTGCATCAGCAGCAACAACTAGTCCAGCGGTGACTACGTCGACAATGTCACCAATCGCAAGTTCAGGAATAATGATGTCGGCTGGAAATGCAACAATTCGCCAACCATTTGGCAAAGTGGTGTTGGCGTTGCTTGCAAGATCGAGAGTAGTGATAATAGATGACGCTAAAAGTTGCCGAGATGTTGTCATTCCGACAAGCAATGTGGTCACTGCTCCGCGAACAATAAATTGTTGAGGTGCTTGCACGCTTGCAGTGTTTGTTTCAGTGAGTGTTGTGCCAGAGACAAGGTCTGAAGTGGCGATGAGCACAAGCGACGACGCACCCCAGCGTGCGTGTTCGGCACGGGAATTACTTGTTGCTCCAAAGACGGCGAACACTGCGAGCGTTGACAGCATGGCAGTTGCAACTAGTTGCCAACGGCGATGTGATTCGACTGCAGAGATCACTCTGTCTAGAAGTGTGCTGATGTGAAGTTTGGGTGTCCATGCCATGCTCGCAATGTGTGCGAGCAAGACCAATGATGGTTCTGATTAGTCAGATGACGTACTTGGTTTTGAAGTACTCGGTGTTGGTGTAGTTGGTTTTGATGTACTCGGCGCTGGCGTTGGCGCAGCAGTGCTTGTCTCAGATTTAGTTGACTCAGATTTACTTGACTCAGGAGACGGCGTGTTTCCGGGTGGTGTCGTGGACGACGTGCTTTTTGAACTATCGGTCTTATAGAAGCCTCCACCCTTAAATGTGATTCCGACCGGAGTAAAAACCTTCTTGACGGGACGCAGAGATCCATCGCTTGGATGAGGTGCTTGGGTGAGGGGGTCCTCGGTGAAGGCCTGGTATACCTCGATGGTTTCGCCAGAATCAATGAATTTATATACGTAGGTAGGCAAGAGAGGTCTCCGTAGATTCTTGGGGGTACAGGGGTTAAATCGTATCCGAGTAAGGTTGCTGTTTGTGAAAGCTCGTTTTGCCGTGATTCCAGCGGCTGGCAAGGGGACTCGGTTTTTACCCGTCACCAAGGCTGTGCCTAAGGAGCTTTTGCCAATTATTGATGTGCCGGCGTTACAGCTTGTGATGGATGAAGCAATTGCCGGAGGCGCTGAACACATTGTGTTGGTGTCAAGCCAAGCCAAGCCAGGCATCGAGGCGTACGTGCGCCCAGACGCCGAAATTGTGCAACGAGTTCGGGCAAGTGGACGAGAAGACCTTGCTGATCGATTGGCACGCATCGGATCTGATGTGCAAGTCAGCGTGGTGTACCAAGACGAACCACGAGGTCTCGGCCATGCGGTGGGTTGCGCGCGCAGTGTTGTGGCAGATGAACCATTCGCAGTGTTGTTGCCTGACGAGATCATGGGAGATGCGCGTTTGATTACCCAATTGTCACAGTCAGTGCATGACACCGGAGTGAGTGCTGTCGGACTCATGCGAGTGCCGCGAGATCAAGTGAGTGCGTACGGAGTAATTACACCGCGTGAAGGTGATTCTGGACCAGGACCATTTGGCATTATCGACGTTGTTGAAAAACCGCGCGAGCAAGACGCACCGAGCAACTTAATTATTATCGGTCGCTATGTATTGACGCCTGATGTATTTGATCATCTAGATGCACTTGTACCAAGTGCCAACGGAGAATTGCAATTGACCGATGCGTTGCGTGAACAAGCCATGCTGTCTCCATTGACCGGAATCATGAACAAGAGTGCGCGATACGACACCGGAACACCTCAGGGTTGGTTGACCGCCGTAATTGATATTGCACTTCAGCGTGGCGATGTCGGTCCATCACTTGAAGCATGGCTACGAGAGCGATTGTCCTGATTACGGATTGTGAGTAATGCGTCGGTACGCATTTGGTTCGTCGATCACAAAACCGAACTCATCTACTGTGACGTCTACGTTTGTGTTTTGCACGAGAGATGTGTAGTTCCACGTGTGGTGCCCGGTGCGGGTGTAACGATGCGGATGAGTGACCACGCCGAGAGTGTCGACATCAATCGCCATGACTGGTAAATCAATCGTGTGACCAACGTGTAACGGTGTGCGATGAATAATGATGCTGTTCGTAAATGGTGAACCCGCAATGTCAATATCAATACACCCGTCAAGGTCTGGGCGGTGCGCCCCATTGATTTCTCCCCATCGGCCATGAGTGTCGGTGCCAAGCCACAGGTCTGGCTCGTCCAAGTCTCGAAACAACAGCACCTGCTGCACTACCCACAAAGCAGACAACCGCAAAACTAAGACGGCATTGTCCTGCTCTAGCGTGGTCTCCGCAGTCCAAGCCTCGTTTTCCCAGCGCAAATTGACAGTGCTCGCCGCTCGATGATCCCATGTGCTCCATGCGGCGTGGTGGCCGCTGGCGGGGAGCGCGAGGTAATTGGTCATCGCTCTAGCCTGTCACTTTTGATGGCCTGGTCATGTTGTCTTGCTATGACTGGCGGTACCGTCCACATCATGATTTCTCTGCGCAACGCCCGCGACGCCGTGTGGCAACAGATGTCTGTCTTGCCAGTTGTTGAGGTTTCGTTTGCCGATGCGTATGGCTGTGTGTTGGCTTGTGATGTCATCGCCGCTGAGAACGTCCCGCCTTTTGCAAACACCGCCGTTGATGGTTATGCGGTTCGTGCCGCAGATGTTCAACATGTTCCGTGCGAGTTGCGTGTGATCGGAGAACTGGCAGCAGGCGCAGCACCAACAATTGCAGTAGGTGCAGGTGAGGCGATTCGCATCATGACGGGGGCTCCTATCCCGGCAGGAGCTGATGCGATTGTCATGGTCGAAGACACAGAGCGCGTGGGTGCGTCACACGTGCGCATCACAGCGTCTGTGCCCAGTGGTGCGGCGATTCGTGCAGCAGGATCTGACGTGACGGTTGGGGACCGAGTGTTTGTCGCAGGCGCTGTGATCAATGCTGTGGCAGTTGGCGTGTTGTCAAGTGTTAATGCCCGAGCAGTACAGGTGTATCGCCGTGCCGTTGTTGGAGTTTTGTCAACAGGGGACGAACTCGTTGATGACGGATCAGTTCTAAAGATGGGACAGATTCGCGAGAGCAATCGCACGATGCTTGTGCGCATGGTGCAAGAAGCCGGAGCAACAGCAGTTGATCTTGGCATTATTAAAGATGACGAAGAGTTGCTTGAACATACACTGCGTGATGCTGCGACTCGAGTTGATGCAATCGTCACGAGTGGCGGTGTCAGCATGGGTGACTATGACGTTGTAAAGATTGTGTTGTCTCGCATTGCCAATATGGAGTGGATGCAAATCGCGATGAAGCCTGCCAAACCTTTCGCGTTTGGTGTGTTAACGCACAACGGTCGCTCTGTCCCAGTCTTTGGTTTGCCCGGTAACCCAGTGTCATCCATGGTGAGTTTTGAGTTACTGGCGCGACCAGCGCTACGCATGATGTGCGGCCACGGGGCTGGCGCACATCGCCAAAGAGTGCGAGTGGTCGTAGACGAGACAATCAGTCGCAAGCGCGACTCCAAGGTGCATTTTGATCGAGTCTTTGCTCAGTGGGGCCCAGACGGCAGAGTTCATGTGTCGCGCAGTGGGGCGCAGGGAAGCCACCAATTGGCAGCCTCATCAATGGCAAATGCTTTGCTCGAAATACCAGATGGTGAGGGCATAGCCGCAGGCCAAGACGCATGGGCTTTACTCATTGGACCAGTGTTGGCGTCTGCGTCTAACGACGATGCGAGTGTCTAGGCTGGCGTTGTGGAATTAGTTGACCCTTTTGGGCGAACCGTGCGCGACTTGCGAATCTCGGTCACCGACCGTTGCAATTTCCGCTGCACGTATTGCATGCCAGCAGAAGGAATGGTTTGGTTAGATCGCAGCGAGATTCTAAGTTTTGAAGAGATCGAGCGAGTCGCTCGAATTTGTGTTGAGCATTTTGAAGTCGACAGTTTGCGTCTTACTGGCGGAGAGCCAACCGTTCGGGCGCATCTCACGGTGTTGATTGACAAATTGTCCAAACTGCGAGTACCGACAACAGCATCATCTGAGTTTGCGGGTAAACAGCCTGATATCGCACTCACCACAAATGCGTCAACGTTGCGCAATATTGCCTACGAACTCAAAGCGGCCGGCCTCAGTCGTATCAATGTCAGCCTTGACTCGTTGCATCGTGAGCGATTCGAACAAATGACACGACGAGACGAATTAGAAAATGTGCTCGAAGGCATCAAAGTCGCCCAAGACGCCGGATTCTCACCTGTCAAACTGAACGCCGTTATCGAACGCGGAATGAATGACGACGAGATCGTGTCCCTTGCCGCTTTTGGTCGCGACACAGGAGTAGAAGTGCGATTCATTGAGTTCATGCCACTCGACGCAAGTGAAGAATGGGGCATGAAAAAAGTTGTTAGTCAAGACGAGATCGTGGCTGCAATCAGCGCGGTGTACCCACTCGAACAGATGTCGGCACGTGGTGCTGCCCCCGCGGACAGATGGCGTTATCTTGATGGCCGCGGAGTTGTCGGCGTCATCCCCTCAGTGACAAAGCCGTTCTGTGCTGATTGTGACCGTGTGCGTATTACTGCTGACGGTCAGTTTCGAACATGTCTATTTTCGACGACTGAGTTTGATGTTCGCGCAGTTTTACGCAACGGCGGAACCGACGACGATATCGCCACGTTGATTCGCCATGCTGTCGGAACAAAGTGGGCAGGACATCAGATAGGTCACGTGAACTTCATCCGTCCAAAGCGCAGTATGAGCCAAATCGGCGGATAACGATGTCAAGCGATATCGAGATACATGTCGCTGCGGGTGTTGCGACGCTCCTGCTCAACAGACCTGCAAAGCGAAACGCCATCACATTTGAGATGTGGCAAGAACTCGGCGATGTGCTGACCGAACTTGCTGATCAATCCAGCGTGCGCATATTGGTCGTGCGTGGTGCTGGTGAACACTTCTGTGCGGGCGCCGATATCTCAGGACTATCGGGTGGCATCGGTGGCGATTATGGCAAGGTAAATTGGCGAGCCGAAGAAGCGTTAGCAAATTTTCCAGGACCAACGATTGCCTATATTCAAGGAAACTGTGTTGGCGGAGGAGTCAGCATCGCAACTGCCTGCGATATTCGGATGTGCGACATGACGGCCCAGTTCGGAATCACGCCGGCCAAATTAGGCATCGTGTATCCATCAAATGCGCTGACGCGAATTGTGCAGCTGGTCGGACCATCCAATACCAAGCACTTGATGTTTACTGCCGAACTCATTGACGCCATGGCCGCGAGCCGTATCGGTCTCGTTGATGAAGTGCATGACTCTGCCGCGATGGGGACTCGACTTGACGAATTAATCGCCCAATTATTGGAGCGCTCTGAACTCACCCAAGTGGCGACGAAGCAAATGATCGCCCAGATCATGGCTCATGGTTCAGTTCTGGAATCAACGCAAACGGCATGGGAAGAACAAGTCAATACATCTGGAGAATTAGCCCAGGGTCTCGAAGCCTTTGCTACCCGTCGTGCGCCCATTTTCCCGTGGCGTCGGTCAATTTCGGCAAGTACGCTGAAGCCATGACGGACAACACGTTTAATCATCTTGACCAAAACGGTCACGCCCACATGGTCGACGTGACTCCCAAGCAGTCAACCCATCGTCGAGCAGTAGCGCGCTGCAAAGTGATGATGAGTCCTGCCACTGTGCAGGCAGTTGCCAATCGCGAAATGAAAAAGGGTGACGTTTTGGCTGTGGCTCGGGTGGCAGGGATTCAGGCTGCCAAGCGCACGAGCGACATGATTCCTCTTTGTCATCCACTCATGATTAGCGCTGTGTCTGTGAACTTTGAAATGGGAGACGATTTTATTGCCATTGAAGCATGTGTCGAAGCTGTCGATCGAACAGGTGTTGAAATGGAGGCACTGCATGCTTGTTCAACGGCAGCGTTAACGGTGTATGACATGTGCAAGAGCGCTGACCGCGAAATGACGATCGCGGATTTGACCTTGT
Source organism: Ilumatobacteraceae bacterium (assembly GCA_016463545.1). GTDB lineage: Bacteria > Actinomycetota > Acidimicrobiia > Acidimicrobiales > Ilumatobacteraceae > UBA2093. The sequence continues at coordinate 3,453 of JAEMRC010000034.1, read as the reverse complement.
GGGAGAAATCGGGTGGTCGTTCGGGCAATTATCAGCGTGTGGGCAACATTTCTTGATTTCGTCAGTTGCAGGACAAAACCCTTACAGCCATTAGGATTTCCTATCCACAGGCTGTGGAAAAGTATCGGTCCAGCGGTGGGGGTTGTCGCCTTTTGAGGCTTTTTATTGTAGGGTAAGGGGGTCGTATGAGCATGTTAATTCTCTTGATTGTGGGCGCTGCCTGGTTGGCTGTGCTCCTGCCTCCGTTGTTTCGTTCACGCATTGACTCCCGTCCTGTGTCTTCAGTGTCGGATTTTCGTCGCCAGTTATACACCTTGCAGCGCACCCAGGCGCCGATGCGTGCTCAAGCTCCACTGCGCGCAATGAGTCGTCCATTGGCCCCAACGCCTGCACACCTGCGACCAATCATGCGCGCAGGACGCGCACCCCAAGGCCCGTCGGATTCGCCTGAAATTGCCTACATGTCGGCTGGAGCGATCATTCGTCGCCGTCGCACAAATGTGCTCTACGCGCTGATCGGATGCAATGGCGTGTCGTTGTTTTTGGCCTTCACAACCGGCACTACGTCGATGATTTGGTTTTTTGCGGTGGCAGTTGTGTCACTCGTGGGCTATTGCTACATGCTGGTGCAGATCCGTTCTGCAGCCTCGGTGCGTCGTTATCAAGACTCTCGCCGCCATCGCGCAGCCTGATTTAACCAAAGAGTTTCCTGACCAACACCCCTGTAAATAATGCATTACTGTGAGGGCATGGTTCAGATGATGAAGCTCAAATCAAGACAGAGCAAGACATTGCTCGGAGCCGCGATAGTGAGCATGCTCGTAATGGTTGGCTGCGGATCAAAGTCATCGTCACCGGACACCACTCGGGTCAAGAACTCTGCGTTCACAACCACGACGGCTGTAGACGACGGTACTCAGACCACCACGACAGTGGCTCAAGACGGCAACGAGACCACTACAACAGTTGCAGACGACGGCAACGAGACCACGACGACAGTTGCCGACGACGGCAACGAGACCACCACCACAACTCTGGCACCAATGGCGTATGCAATCGGAGACAAGGGTCCTGCTGGCGGCGTGATCTTTTTTGCCGATACAGAAGATGAGTTTGCGGCGTTTGACTTTTTAGAAGTGGCTCCCGGTGGATGGTCTGGTGAAAAATCTGACCCCACAGCGTCATGGTGTGATGATTTAGGAAAAGAACTCACGGGAGCAGATGCAACCGAGATCGGAAATGGGCAGAGCAATACAAAAGTCCTTGAAAAATCTGGACCCACATGTGGGGCAAAGAGTGCCGGCCAACTTGCGCTGGCCTACAACGGAGGAAAAAAAGATGACTGGTTCTTGCCTTCAAAAGGCGAGCTAGATCTGTTGTACGCAAATGCCAAGTTGCTCAAAGTGAGTGAACTCAATGATGCTGTCTACTGGAGTTCGTCGTCAAGCAACGAATTTCGGGCATGGGGTCAGTTGTTTACCTCTGGCGTTGCCGGAACCAACTTTAGAACGTCTTCGTTTGCAGTGCGACCTATTCGCTCGTTCAAATAGCAATCGCTTGATCTCATGATGGCGGGCTGGGGACCTATCAGTTGCTGGGACTAGCCTAAGAAACATAGTTTCGGGGCTGTAGCTCAGTTGGCAGAGCGCTACGTTCGCAATGTAGAGGTCAGGGGTTCAATTCCCCTCAGCTCCACTCGTTACACACAAGGGAGCACACTGTTATGGCATTAACTTTTGATCAGGCCGTCAAGGTCGTCTACGAACCAGGGACACGTCTTGAACTCACCACCGCGACTGTTCGTGGCGTGGACATGCAAGTGTTCAAAAATACACCGCAACACTTGGGTCAATTATTCGATGCAGCACGGGGATACGGAGACAGAACCTTCATCGTGTACGAGGGCGAGACATGGACGTTCGCAAAGGTCATGGAACAGGTAGATGCGTTGTCACATGCACTAGTGCATGTGTATGGAGTAAAAAAAGGTGACCGTGTTGCGGTGTCAATGCGCAATTATCCGGAATGGATTGTGTCATTTGCTGCCATTATTTCTGTTGGGGCGATTTCTGTGTCGATGAATTCATGGTGGACCGAAGACGAGATCGATTTTGCATTGGGGGATTGCGGTGCAGTTGTGCTCATTGCCGATCAGCAGCGTCTTGATCTGGCGCACAAGAGTTGCCGTACTCGTGGCGTCAAGATGCTCTTGGTGCGTGCAGAGCGCGAAGTTGGACCTGATGTTGATGAGTGGGACAAGGTTCTGACAATCGGAGTGGCCCACCCTGGAGCCGACATAGACCTCGATGATGACGCCACGATTTTGTACACATCGGGCACAACGGGTCACCCCAAAGGAGCAGTGTCAACGCACCGTGCTGTGATCAGTGCGCTCTTGGCATTTTCGGCACGCGGTGCAGTCGACGCTTTACGCGTTGATAATGCGCCAACCGAAGATTTGCCGATGTCATTTATTCTGATTGTGCCGTTGTTCCATGTCACAGGTTGCGTGGCGGTCATGCTGGGCTGCTTTGTGGCTGGCTTGAAACTGGTGATCATGTACAAGTGGGATCCCGAAAAAGCGCTACAGATTATTCAGGACGAACAGATCACTGCGTTTATCGGTGTTCCGACTCAAAGTTGGGATTTGGTGAATCATCCGCGATTTGGAGAGTTTGATACATCGTCGTTGCGTGCTGTTGGTGGAGGCGGTGCGCCTGCTCCAGCATCCCTTGTGGCAAAAGTATCAAACAGTGTGAAAAGTGGAAGCCCTCAATTGGGATACGGCATGACAGAGACGAACGCCTTTGGTCCCGGAAATCGTGGCCAGGATTATCTTGATCGACCAACGAGTACTGGTCGTTGGGTGCCTCCAATGAAAGTAGAAGTGCGAGACGAAGATGGACATACATTGCCTGTGGGCGAGCGTGGTGAAATTTGGTTCTTTGGCCCGATGCTGATTCGTGGTTACTGGAACAGGCCAGACGCCACGGCAGAAACAATTGTTGATGGTTGGCTGCGTTCGGGAGACGCGGGTCGCATTGATGCTGAAGGCTTCGTGTTTGTAGAAGACCGAATCAAGGACATGATCTTGCGTGGCGGTGAGAATATTTTTTGTGCCGAGATAGAAGGCGCAATCTATGAGCATCCTGGCGTGCATGAAGTCGCTGTTTTTGGAGTGCCCCATGAACGACTTGGTGAAGAAGTCGCTGTGGCGATTTGGCCTAATGAAGGTGCAGTTTTTAGCGCATTAGATGTCTGGAAGTTGCTTGACGGCAAGATTGCCTCATACAAAGTTCCGACTCATGTGGTGATCATGAACGAAGCCTTGCCCCGAAACGCAGCAGGCAAGTTTTTGAAACGTGAACTCGCACAGTTGGTCACCAAGGGTGCACTGAAAGCTGTCTCTCGCTGACTACTGCTCTTCGGGTGGACGAATATTTCTGAACTGCC
>JAEMRC010000033.1:6450-18732 GCA_016463545.1 Ilumatobacteraceae bacterium | reverse complement strand
TGCTCGTTTGTATTGCTCTCCCGAGTTTCCAGACAGAAACTCTTCTGAATTCGAAGACTTCGTGCACGACGAACTCGAGGCTCTCATTACAGCAGCGGGTGGTCGCACCCTGGCGCTCTTCACTAGCAACAATGCAATGAAAGCAGCGACAATCGCGCTTCGCTCGCGTGTACCGTTTCCAATCTTGAGCCCGAGCGAACATACGCGCTCTCAAATCATCAAATTGTTTCTTCAAGACGAAGCCTCGTGCATCTTTGCGTCGCAATCATTTTTCCAGGGAGTCGATTTACCAGGTCGCACTTTGTCGCTCGTTGTACTTGACAAACTTCCGTTTCCCCGTCCAGACGACCCCCTGCTCGAGGCTCGCCGTGAGGCCGTCGGTCGACAAGACAGTTTTTCACTGATCGATCTTCCGATGGCGGCTACATCTCTGGCTCAGGCTGCTGGCCGTCTTATTCGCAGCACCACTGATATGGGTGTGGTTGCTGTTCTTGATCGACGTCTCGCCACCATGAATTACCGCTCCAAGTTGCTCGGAGTCATGCCACCAATGGCACGAACTCGCAATCGCGCCGAGGTCGAAGACTTCTTGCGTCACATCACGCGACCAACCGATACTCCATCCCGCACATCTTCAAAATAAACTTTTCACTGCCCTGCTGATCTTGGGTCGATACAGCAGTTTTAATAACCGAGTCTTTGCACTTTGCCGGCGTTGCGTTGCCAATTTTTATCAACCACGACCTTTAGTTCAAGAAACGCGCCCTCTGGCATCTGCGCGCGCGCTGCGATTCCGACTTTTTTAAGAAGTTCACCGCCCTTGCCGATGACCATTCCCTTTTGACTATCGCGCTCAACGATGATTTCGCATTTCACTAATGGCCACTCCCACTCAGTCACACGGGTTGCGATGGAATACGGCAACTCATCCTCTAAAACGTGTAGCAATTGTTCTCTCACCAACTCGGCCACCCACTGAGCCTCAGGCGTGTCTGTTGTCATTCCATCGGGAAAATATTGTGGACCTTCTGGCATCTGCGCGGCCAACTTTGTCAACAACACATCAATTCCAGCACCTGTTTTGGCAGAGATCGGGAAATACTCTGCTGCACCGAGCGCACCTGCGGCAGCCAACTGAGCCATAACTTTTGCGGGCGTTGTGCGATCAGTCTTATTAACGATGACAAAAGCCTTTGCAATATCGATTCGATCAGCAACCCACTTGTCGCCGCGTCCAAATGGTTCGGTTGCGTCAATCAACAAACACACAACATCAACATCACTCACACTCTCAATTGCGGTGGCATTAACTCTTTCACCAAGAGCGCTGACGGGTTTATGTATTCCGGGAGTATCGACAAAAACAATCTGTGTCTCGCCTCGATTCCAGACTCCACGCACACGCGTGCGCGTGGTTTGGGGTTTATTCGAGACGATGCTTACTTTCTCGCCACAAATAGCGTTCAGTAAAGTGGATTTGCCGACATTGGGTCTCCCCACAAAAGTAACAAATCCGCTTCGCATCGTGTCAGGCTACTGACATCAGAGTGAGGCTGGTGCGAAATGTGGTCTAGAGTTTCTGGCGATGAGTACGCTCTTGAGCCCTAAAGAAACCATCATTCAGTTTATGAATGAATTTAATCGCGAAAATTATGCCGGTATTGACGCGGTCTTTACGTCACCCGCTGCATATTTGGTGGGTGATGAGGTCAGAATTTTCTCTAAATATGCCGAACACCTCAATTTCGACGATCTGCGAGCAACTGGATGGGTGCGAACGGAATTGGACTCAATGGAAACTGTGATGGATGACAACTCATCTGTATTGATTCGAGTAACACTCACTCGCTTTAGGAGTGATGACACTGAGCATTCCACTGGAGATGGCTGCTACTTGCTCGTGCAAGATCACGGCCGTTGGAAAATACGCCTGGTCATTGTCATGGCGGGGACGCTAGGACTCCAAAATACTAAGTGACCTCTATATCGATGACGCGAGGTGTGGCGGCGAATTTCGCACCACATTTCGCACCGTCCCCCATCAGACTTGGCTTGCGCGTCCCTCCCAAAATGGACCTCGCAATTCACGTTTGAGAATCTTGCCTGAGCCAGTTTTTGGCAACTCCACTGACCATGACAACGACCGAGGAATTTTGTAACTCGCCAAATGAACGCGAGTATGAGCATTGACATCGGCTTCGCTCAGATCAGAGCCCGGCCGTTTGACGATAACGGCGTGTACGAGTTCTCCCCATTCCTCGCTCGGTATTCCAAAAACTGCGGCTTCGTAGATGTCAGGATGATTTTCAAGCACCGACTCAATTTCAGCAGGATACACATTCATTCCGCCCGAGATAATCATGTCTTTCTTGCGGTCACAAATATAGATATACCCTTCGTCGTCTCGGTATGCGATGTCTCCGACAGTTTGATACCCATCTCTTTGATCTGCCGTGTATTTGTCGTGTTGCTTGTAATAATCTGCAAAGACAGACGGGCTTTTCACGAACAACTCGCCTGGATTATCGGGCCCACAACCAGTGACTTCGTTGCCGGCGTCATCAAACAGTTTAATCTCGACCATTGGTGATGGTTTTCCGCACGATCCTGGCTTTCGGAGTTGATCCTCTGGACGAAGAACGCAATTCACTCCAAGTTCTGTGCTGCCGTACACCTCAAATAATGACTGTGCTGGAAAATCTGCAAGATACATTTTCTTGAGTGTGAAACTCCAAGGCGCTGCATTGGCAATCATCACTCGCATCGAAGTGCGATCAAACTGTGATTTTATTTCGGGTTCGAGATTGCAGATCATTCGTATCGGAGTTGGTGCACTAAAAGTTGACGTGGCGCGATACGTGTCGACCAATCTCAGCCAATCAACGGGATCAAACTTGCGCTGTAAAACAACAGTCTGTCCCATCGCTTGTGCGGTGGCCATGAATCCGCCAGGGCCACTGTGATACAGCGGGCCTGTCGTGATGTAAATATCCTCTGTCGAATATCCGATATGAGCAAGCAATGCTGCTCCTTGTTCTGGAGAACCTGGCGACGTACGTAGGGCGCCTTTTGGTTTGCCGGTTGTTCCCGATGTGTAGATCATCGTGCCTCCAGGCTCGCGATCAAGTGGCACCAGAGGTTCCTGGTCCGAGGCTCTGTTCATCAACTCATCGGCGGAGTCCATCTCGCTCGGAGCAACACCGTCATACACGAGTATCAGATTTACCTTGGGGAGTTGATTGCGAATTCTTTCAAAAAGTTTCGCGTACTCAGCGTCGACATACACGACCGTCGCATCACTGTGGTCAGTAACGTAGGCTGCTTCGTCGTCAGATAATCGATAGTTCAACGGAACAGCTGTCACGCCAAGTTTGCGTGCAGCATTTGCCATAGTGACGATGCCGATTGAGTTTGGTCCACACCACACCATCTTTGTTCCGGGTTCGACGTTTCCTGATGCGAGCAAAACGTTGGCAAGTTTGTTGACCTGAATGTTGAGCTCTGACCATGTCAGTGATCGAATCTCTCTGTCAGGCCTGTCCTCAATCACCGCCATCTTGTGTGGCTGAGTCTGGGCATAGGTCGTGAGGAAGTCAGGCATAGGTCTATTTTTTATCAGATTTTTGACCCCCCAATTTTCAGCGGTGGCGATTTCTGAGCACTCCCCGATTCGTGACAGACTTGCCACATGACAACACGAAGCATCAACGGAACAGCAGGCCTTCAAGAACTCATCGGGCAACATCTCGGATACTCCGATTACATGACTGTGTCGCAAGAACAAGTCAATACATTTGCCGATGCCACAGGAGACCATCAATGGATCCATATCGATGTCGCTCGAGCAACAGCGGGGCCATTTGGCGGACCGATCGCACACGGCTATCTGACGTTGTCACTGGGACCTGTCTTCTTGCCACAGATATTTACAGTCTCTGGATTCTCGATGGGTGTTAATTACGGATGCAATAAAGTACGGTTTCCGTCCCCAGTGCCTGTCGGCTCCTCGTTAAGGGCTGGCGTAAAACTTTTGAACGTCGAAGAAATCGCCAATGGTGTTCAAATAACTCTTGAGACAACCTTTGAAGTGCGAGACGCTGCTAAACCATCATGCGTTGCTGAAGTTATTTTTCGTTACTACGTTTAACGAAAGTTTGTCATTACCTTTTTGGCAAACAACTCGATCGTCTGAGTTGACGGGTAGTCCGGACACCACGGAACAAAGCCTGTGCACCCAGCATCTAAATATCGCTGTATCTTTTCGCTCACTTGGTCTGGAGTGCCCACGAGCGCCTTGTCTCGCCACACTTCAAGAGATTCTCCAGACATGCTGCGAGAACCGGCTTCAACGAGCTCTTTTTCTGTCTCGCGAATAAAGACCTCACTCGACACAGTCTTGCGAATTTCAGATTCGTCACGACCAACAACTTTGCAGTGTTCTTGCAAAATTGCTCGTTTCTTTATGAACTCCTCAACTGAACTTCCAAAGTTTGAGACATCTGCGTGCTGTGCGACAACCCTGAGTGTGAGTTGCTCGCCACCGCCGCCGATCCAGATGGGTGGATGTGGCGTCTGCACGGGCTTAGGATCACAATTAGCACGACTCAGTTTGTAGTACTTACCGTCGTAGTTGGTCTCTGCGTTTGTCCACATCGATTTCACGATCTCAACGCTTTCTTTCAACATTCCGATTCGGTCTGACGGTTTATGAAATTCAAACCCATAACCCTTGTACTCGTTCTCGTACCACCCTGCACCGATTCCCCAATCCAATCGACCACCTGAAATCACATCGACTGTTGAAGTGATCTTTGCCAACAACGACGGATTGCGATAACTATTGCAACCCACCATCTGGCCCAATCGAATTCGACTCGTCCGCTGACTGATCGCTGCCATCGTTGTCCAACACTCAAACACTGCCTCGTGAGCAGGCATTGGCACATTGTGGAAGTGGTCATACACCCAAATGGAGTCAAATCCAAGCTCCTCGGCTTTGACAGCAATATCAACGGCCGCGTTCCATTTGTTAACGGCTCCGTCGATGGAAGAGAGTTCCATCTTCCAGCCTTGTGGCATGAATACACCAAATAGGGGTTCGTGTTCATATTTTGTCATATTGCCACGCTACGCCACGGCGACCATTTCTCCCTCCATAGCGGATGAAATAATCTTTTTGATTAGTGTTTTCTGATGTCCTCAACGCCAGACACAAACATCGCCCGCGTCTCTGTCGCTGAATTACATGAGGCGATCGCCGCTCTTCAGCCAGATAAAGAGTGTTTGATATTTCGTGACCAAAGGCTGACATGGTCTGATGTCACAGAACGAACACGACGTTTAGCGAACTATCTCATCGCACAGAATCTTGGTTGTCACACTGAGCGCGAACATCTTCTTGGACACGAGTCAGGACAGGATCATCTCGCGATCTACTTGCATAATGGCAACGAATACCTTGAGACAATGCTCGGAAGTTTTAAAGCGCGCGTCGCACCATTTAATGTCAACTACCGCTATGTCGCAGAAGAACTGACGTATCTTCTGAACGATTCACAGGCAACGGCAATTGTTGTGCATTCTCAATTTGCACCGATCCTGCTAGAGGTTCTGCCTAACCTCCCAAGACTTCGCGTCATTATCCAGGTTCGCGACGGCAGCGCGAACGAACTTCTTCCCGGAGCAGTGTGGTACGAAGACGCGTTAGAGCAATCTTTGGCGACTAAACCCGATGTGGTCTGGAGTGGCGACGATCTCTACATCCTCTACACCGGCGGCACTACTGGGATGCCAAAAGGTGTTTTGTGGCGCAACGCTGATGCGTTGACTGAGTGCTTTGGAGGATCAAAGACAGCAGTGAGCGTTGAGGACTTTTTGGCCGAGGCCACCACCGGACTTCGCGCTATAGCGTCGCCACCATTTATGCATGGTGCTGGGCATTGGGTGAGTTTTAGAATCTGGAACGGTGGAGGCACCGTCATCGTGCAGTCAACTCCAGAGCGACTTGACCCTCACGATATTTGGAGTCTCATTGAACGTGAAAAAGTCAACTTCTTATTAATTGTCGGCGATGCATTTGCCAGACCATTACTTGATGGCCTTACATCACAGTCATACGACCTCAGTTCACTGCTCTCTATTCTTTCCGGCGGCGCTCCGCTCTCAGCACATCTAAAAATTGAATTCCACACTCATCTTCCGTCAGTGATCGTCATCGACGGATTAGGTTCATCAGAAGCAGGTGGTCAACTCGCACAAGTGACTGCGGGTGGCACAGCCACAACCGGAACTTTTTCATTACAAGAACAGAATCACATTTTGTCCGAAAATCTAGACAGTGTTCTTGAGCCTGGTCACGAAGAATTGGGTTGGCTTGCAAAAAGTGGTCGATTGGCATTGGGGTATTTTGGTGATCCCGTCAAAACTGCACGCACCTATCCAATAATCGACGGTGTGCGCTATGCGGTGCCGGGTGATCGAGCCAAAGTCACGACTGACCTCATGGTCGAACTTCATGGACGCGATTCAGTCACCATCAACTCAGGTGGTGAAAAGATCTTCGCCGAAGAAGTTGAAGCAGCCATTAAAGGTCACCCCAGTGTTTATGACTGTGTTGTGGCCGGACGACCAAGTGACCGCTGGGGCAACGAAGTTGTGGCAGTGGTTCGAATCCGTCAAGGACACACCCCTGACACTGAATCATTGTTGTCACACGCAGCAGAACATATAGCCCGCTACAAATTGCCAAAGGCGTTTGTCTTTGTGAACGAAATTTCTCGCTCGCCTTCTGGCAAGGCCGACTATAGGTGGGCCAAACAAATGGCGATTGACGCTCAGCAATAATTAGAGCGGTAGGTCTCCGGTTGCTTTACGGGTGGTTCCGTCGTCGGTGAAAGCCTTAATCGTGTTTTCGGCAATTCGCATTTGATGAATTTCGTCAGCGCCATCGGCGAATCGCGCCCATCGTGCGTGTTGCATCATGTTGGCCAGTGGCGTGTCTGTGGAGTAGCCCAGCGCACCATGTACTTGAATAGCACGATCAATAATTCGGTTCAAACTATTGGCCACAAAATGCTTTGCCATTGACACCTCGGTGCGGAAGTCATCACCGCGATCAATCTTGTATGCAGCGTGCAGAACCATCAATTTGCACTGATACATCTCCATGGCCGAGTCAGCAATCATCCATTGCACTCCTTGCTTTTCTGCCAAGAAAGAACCGTGTGAATAACGCTTGAGAGAACGATCGACCATCATGTCTAGAGCCATCTCTGCTTGAGCAATCCAACGCATGCAGTGAGCAAGTCGAGCAGGCCCGAGTCGGTATTGGCCCAACCTGTGTCCGTTCCCGCGACCGCCCAGAATCTGAGAGTCATGTACACGCAAGTCTTCGATCACGATTTCGCTGTGACCGCCGGGGCCATGCATTGTCTCGACTTCGCGCACATTGTTCCAGCCCTCCATTGGCAGGTCAATAATGAACGCGGTGTTTGCGCCACGAGAACCCTCTGGCACGTCCATCTCTGTACGCGCAATCAAAATAGCGAACTTGGCACGATTTGCTCCGGAGATAAACCACTTGTGTCCATTGAGGATCCATTCGTCACCATCTTTGATTCCGTTCGTGCGAATCAATGTTGGATCTGAACCTGCAACTTCAGGCTCTGTCATTGCAAAACACGATGAAGAAACGCCATCACACAGGGGCTTGAGGTATTTGAGTTTTTGTTCGTCGGTTGCCCAATGCAAAAGCGTGTGCATATTGCCCTCATCAGGAGCTTGACAATTCAATACCCACGGACCAACACGTGTCTTTGCAGATTCAGCCTGCACCATTGCAAGAGCAACATGTCCGAGACCCATACCACCCCACTCAGGCGGCATGTGGGGAAGCCATAGTCCTTGCTTGACTGCTTCTTTGCGCAAGCCGATCAATTCGCGAATATATTTACCGTGGTCTTCGGGCGCCATCTCTTCGCGGTGTCCAAAGGGCTCGATTGCTGGCCGAATCGTGTGGTCAACAAAATCACGAACCCTCAATCGGATCTCTTCGTGTTCAGGTGCAAGCGTAAAATCAATCATAAAATCCCCCAAAACTCTACGTGTCTATAGTCTGACGCAAAACGCCTCAAACTGACGAGTCCAAGCAGACACTCTTGAAAATTGTGCTCTAGCCTAGAACTGTGACTGCTTCGTCTGACCGTACACCAGACAATTTGTGGGATAGAGATTCTCTCCCTCACGGCGATGACAAAGCAATCATGGTGCAGGCAATGTTTGATCAGATTGCGCCTCGTTACGATCTCGTCAATCGCATCATGACATTTCGTCTTGACACCCGATGGCGCAAGCGTGCAGTGCAAGATCTGAGACTTAATAGCTCAAGCCTCGTTTTAGACCTTGCGTCTGGCACCGGAGATCTTTGTATTGATCTCACAAAACGAGGACACACAGCGATCTCAATTGATTTGTCGTTTGGCATGCTGTCCAATGACACGAGCCGTGCACCACGGGTACAAGCAGACATTTTGAGGCTTCCAATGCCTGACGGCTCGGTTGACGGAATCATTTGTGGCTTTGCTCTTCGCAATCTTGTCGATCTACCTCAGTTCTTCGCGGAACTTTTTCGCGTCGTCCGTCCAGGTGGTCGAATTTCGCTGCTAGATGTCGGGATTCCTCACAACTGGTTTATCCGTACCGGCAATAGCATTTATTTCGGAAAAATTGTTCCACGAATCGGAGCCTTGTTGTCAGATGGGGCCGCCTATCGCTACTTGCCGCGCAGTGTGTCGTATCTCCCCGCCCCCGATGTTCTTTTGCAGATGATTGTTGATGCCGGCTTCGCAGATGCTCAACACCACGAACTGTCCGGTGGACTCACACAGTTAATGCACGGCACGCGCAATATCTGATGTACGCATCGACGCGCCAATTTGATCATGTGATAGATCTCAATGATGTTGCCCGCGGTGATGGATTTTTGTTTGTGCGAGATGGTGTCGGAATAGCGGGACGCGGGATTGCTCTTCGAACTACTGCCGAGTCAGTCACAACAGACCTTCAAAACATCAAGCAGGTCGGGTCAATAACGCCAGACCCAATTGCTCTTGGGATTATCCCTTTTTTGCACGGTGATCAAACACATTTCGTGATTCCAAAAATCATTGTTCGAAAAAAGACTGACCAGACGACCACCCTCACGATTGTCGCAAACGATGAGAACGAGTGCTCCGATGAACACTTCGCACTAGCGACCGATGATCTTTTGGCACCCAGAGTTGTAATCCCGAGTGCGAGTTCTTTTCATATCTCACCCGTCACGCCAATTAGCACGTATCTGGCAGCGGTCACTGCAGCACGAGATGCTGTGCGCGCCGGAGAACTCATCAAAGTAGTCATTGCACGAGACATATCAGTCACATCAGACGAAATAATTGACGTACACGCAGTGTTGCTACGCCTGCGTGCCACATTTGGCTCTAGTTATCGATACTCCATCGATGGCTTCATCGGTGCGTCACCTGAATTACTTGTCGCTGTGCAAGATTCAACAGTGACCAGCCATCCTTTGGCTGGCACCACCACTCGCACCGGTGACCCAGCGACAGATGCTCGACTTGCCACAGAGTTGCAAGCAAGCGCAAAGAACCAAATAGAGCATCGGGTTGTTGTCGATATGGTGCACGACACATTGTTGCCTTTTTGCTCTTTCTTGGACTGGCAACCAGACCCCAGTGTTGTGTCGGTCGCAAATGTGCAACATCTAGGAACATCTGTAGTTGGTCAACTCAATAAACCCACAACCCATGTCTTGACACTGGCACGAGCCTTGTGCCCAACACCTGCTCTGGGGGGCTATCCAACCTCAGCCGCAATCGCGTTTATTCGAGACGTTGAGGGCTTTTCTCGCGGCAACTATGGCGGTGCCGTGGGTTGGATCGATGCCATCGGCAATGGCACGTGGGCTGTTGCAATTCGTTGCGCGCAACTCAGCCAAGACAAAAAATCAGCACATCTATTTGCTGGTGGTGGCATTGTGGCTCAAAGCGAACCACTGTCTGAACTAGTCGAGACGCAAGCAAAGTTCCAGGCGATGTTGTCGGCGATCGTGCGCCCATAACTGATCGCTACTTTGAGAGGCTCTCTTTCGTTAAAGATCGTTGATTGCTCTAGCCACAGCATTATTTAGATCATCGTGCTGTGCCACATTCGATGAGCGATCAGTGACAGCCTCGATAACAACAGGACCGCTGTGATCCAGTTCGCGGCGAAGGTCGGCCAGTGAGTGCACTTGCACTGCAGGGATTCCAAAGGAACGCGCCAATGAGCAAATGTCTACGGAGTGGGGTGTGGCAAGAATTGTTTCAAACTCTTGTGTCTCGAGCACCTGTGCTTGAGGCAAAAAACTAAATATTGACCCGCCTGAGTTATTGACCACAACAATTCGAAGATCAACATTGCGTTCTGCAAGGTTCCAGAGCCCATTGGAGTCATGAATAAATGCAATGTCTCCGATTAACAAATATGTTGGATCAAAAGAGACCAGTGCTATGCCAACAGATGTGCTGACGACTCCGTCAATTCCATTTGCTCCTCGATTGCTGTACAACGCATTGCTGTCATCTGGCGAACCAAACCATTCAGTGTCCCTAATAGGCATAGACGACGACACCACTAATGCACCATTTCGCTCTGATGACACCATGCGTGCAATCGACGGTTCGCTCCACTCTGTCGACAACTTTGAAGCCAGCGCATTTTGGGCCAGCCTCTCGGCGTCGAGCCAGCCTGACAACCAAAGCGAGTCGCTAGTGGGCACGACTTCTTGCGCTACGGCGGTTGTCAACGCTTCGATATCTGCAACGAATCTGCGTGTCACTGCTCTCTCGGCATCGAACACCCGAATGTCAGCACAAATTTGTAGAACTTCACCTTCGAATGCACTAACCCACTGACTCAACACCTTTGAGGCTGGAGACTCTCCAACGCGAATCACTACGTCGGGACGATGTGTGCGAACAAAATCATCAACTCGAAGGATTGAATCAAATGCAGCAATCGATGGCCATTGAGGCGACCGCAATCCACTTCGTGCGTCTGCAAAAATCGGCCATCCCAGTTTCTTCGCTAGTCGACCCACGCCAGGCGTTGCACCTTTTCCGGCGACAATCACCCCTCGCCGGCCGGACATCGCTTCGACAATTTGCATAACATCTTGACGATCACAGGACGCCTCATGGGTGTGTGGCTCTATGTGTTCATGTGGCGGCAGATCTCTGACATCTCCTAATAGCGGTTCACGAAAAGCCAAGTTGAGATGTACAGGACCCGGCAACAAACCTGTTGTTTGCTCAAACGCCTCACGCGCAAGTGATCGCCACGTGTGCGAATCTTCGCTCGACGGAACCGGAGCCTCGATAAATTTTCGAACAGCAGTTCCGAACAAGTGCACTTGATCAATTGTTTGAGGAGCCCCAATTCCGTGCAACTCTGGTGGTCGATCAGCGGTACACACAATCATCGGCACCGCACTCTGATGGGCCTCGACTACTGCCGCATGAAACTGAGTAGCGGCTGTTCCGGAGGTGCACAGCAACACTGCAGGCACACCGAGCGCCACGCCCACGCCAAGAGCAGCAAATGATGCCGACCTTTCATCATGAAAAATCTGAACATCAATCCCAGGGTGGCGAAGCAGAGCCACGGCCAACGGCGTACTGCGCGATCCAGGGGCCACGATGGCCGTATTCACTCCACAGCGATGCCATTCATCCACGATCGTGGCACAGAAGGTGGCTGCAGCGTCTCCGGTCGCTTTCATTGCTCTATCGTGTCTCTCATGATTGTTGATATCTGGTCCGATGTGGTGTGTCCGTGGTGTTTTATTGGAAAGCGCCAGTTTGAAACTGCTATTGCCAATTTACGAGCAAAAGGAAACACCACACCTATTGAGATTCGATTTCGGGCATACCAATTAGATCCCACCGCCCCGACGGGCTCTACAACGCCAGCAATCGATGGATATGCCCGTAAGTTTGGTGGTCCTGACCAAGCGCGCAAAATCATCGAGCATGTCAGTACGGCGGCGGCTGCCGTCGGGATTGATTTTCAGATGGAGCGAGCACAACGCGCCAACACCTTGCTCGCCCATCGCGCCATTCATTACGCATTTGTTACATATGGTGCCGCTGTTCAGTCAGACCTAAAAGAACGCCTGATGAAGGCGTACTTTATTGACGGTCTAAATGTTGGAGATATTGACGTCGTTGCAGATTGTGGTGC
>JAEMRC010000033.1:2120-6439 GCA_016463545.1 Ilumatobacteraceae bacterium | reverse complement strand
GATTCAAAGTGCTGCTAATCACAATATTACGGCAGTTCCATCTTTTGTAATTAATGATCAGTTTTTGATTCCGGGTTCACAGGATCCAAGTACATTTGAAATCTTGATTGAGCGAATACTGTCACGCCAGACATGACAATCTTTATGTCACGCGATGGAGTCGGCGACAGCCTGTGCTTCTTGCATGGTTTCACCCAAACGCATGCATCTTGGGATACCCATCGCGACTTCTTCCGTCTCACTCATACAACACTCGCACCAGATCTTCCAGGACATGGTCGGTCACTAGATGGCGCAGTGTCAATGGCTCAGATGGCCGACACACTGGCAGTTGCAATCGAAGAACCGACAGTTCTTGTCGGTTATTCATTCGGTGCTCGTATTGCGTTACATATAGCGCTCCAACACCCTGACCACGTTCGCGGCCTTGTTCTTGTGAGTGCAACTGCTGGCATTGAAGATCTGCCCTCACGTCAAGAGCGTGTGCTGGCAGACGAAGCCCTCGCCGAACGCGCGCTTCAAATTGGCATCGAAGCCTTCATTGACGAATGGCTCTCTCGCGATCTCTTCGCCAGTTTGACTCCAGACAACAACCAGCGCTCCTTGAGATGTGAAAATACTGCATTAGGACTTGCGCAATCGCTTCGTTTCGCTGGCACAGGAGCACAAGAATCTCTGTGGCATCAACTGGATCAGATCACGTGCCCAACGCTAGTTATTGCAGGACAACATGACGCCAAGTTTGTCGCTATTGCCCAACGTCTGCAAGAACAAATACCTCAGTCGGAGCTGCATATTCTTGAGGCTGGACATAGTGTCCACATCGAGCGGCCTGACGAGTTTTTGACCTTGCTGAAAACTTTTCTTGATCGTCTAGAGCGCTAGTGCAATTCCCCCAGCAAAACTCACGGCAAAAACAATTTGTGCTCGTCCAACTACACCAAGCACGGGCACAAGATCACGTCCAAGCGCGCCATTGCGAACCGATTTGAGCGCTGGAATTGTTGCAGCAACTCCGATAACGCCCAGTAAAGCCCACGGTGATGTGCGTAATGCCACCAAGAAAACAATTAACAAAACAACAAAAAATAACATGGTGAACATTGTTCGCGTTCGGGCGTCACCGAGTCGTACGGCCATTGTGCGTTTTGCTGCGACAGTGTCCCCAGGGATATCTCGTAAATTATTTACAACGAGCAAAGCACATGCAAAACATCCAACACCAATTGATGCCAACAGACTGGTCCACCATGCGTCTCCTGACGCTTGACCAGTCAGTACATAGGTGGTTCCCAGCGTGGCAACCACTCCAAAAAACAAAAAGACAAAGACCTCTCCTAAGCCTGCATAGCCGTAGGGCCGGGGTCCGCCTGTATATGTCCACGCAGCCGTCACGGCACAGAGCCCGACCATAACTAACCACCAAGACACCACTATTGCCAGCAATAATCCGACAACGATCGCAACACCAAGAGCTAAGAAAGCCGCGCGTTTCACTTGCTGAGCAGATTTAGTGCCTGATGCCACAAGGCGTAGCGGACCCACTCGTTGATCATCGGTTCCGCGGATTCCGTCGCTGTAATCATTTGCATAGTTCACGCCTATCTGTAGAGCCATACTGACAATGAGCGCACAGCCTGCGCGCCACCACACTGCGTCAGAGCCAATGGCACATGCCGCACCAACAGCGACTGGAACGACAGCGGCAGGCAGTGTTCGTGGACGAGCACCGATAACCCACGCCTTAAGGCCTAACGGTTGATTAGACATATTCTGCGCCATGTCGTCAAGTGTCTCATCTGCAGTGGTATCCGTGCGTGACCGAGCCCTACGCTACAAACGATGAATGAGTTGATCTGTCTCGACATGCCTGCTGGGCCAGAATTTGTTGACCACATCAATCGTGCGTGGGACTCAGGAGATGCAATCTTCCCGCTTGACCAACGATTTCCAGATGCTCTGCGTCAACGTGTTCTTGCATCAATTGCGCCATCGGTCGTCGTGTCCTCAACAGGTGAGCGAACCAAAATCACAGGTCGTCCAATTGAACCAGGAGATGCGGTTGTCGTTGCCACGAGCGGCAGCACCGCAGAACCACGCGGGGTTGTGTTAACTCACGACGCAGTGCGGGCAAGCGCAGAGGCCACAAATAGTCGAATTGGAATTACAGAAACCGACGCATGGTTAGCGTGCCTTCCGCTCTCGCACGTCGGAGGCCTCAGCGTTGTATTGCGGGCAATCATTTCTGGCACCTCAGTCACTATTGCGCCATCGTTTACTGATCTCGTCTATCAAGAATCTGCCAAACAAGGCTGCACTCTCGTCTCGCTCGTCGCCACCGCACTCCAGCGCGTCGATGCTTCGATGTACCGCAAAATTATTTTGGGTGGTTCGTCTATGCCAGCAGATCTCCCTGACAATGTCATCACAACATATGGCCTGACAGAAACTGGAAGTGGCGTCGTGTATGACCGTCGTCCACTCGAGGGTGTGGAGGTGCGTATTGTCGACGATGAAATCCAGTTGCGCTGTGCCATGATGTTGCGCCAATACCGGGACGGAACTTCTGCGCTCACGCCAGACGGTTGGTTAAGTACCGGTGATTTAGGTTCTTTTGAGAACGGACTTCTGCATGTCGATGGACGCAAAACAGATCTCATAGTGTCAGGGGGTGAAAACGTTTGGCCCGACGCCATCGAGCGGTCACTGCGCACGTGTGCACTCGTTCAAGACGTTTGCGTCACCGGAACAGATAACTCTGAATGGGGTCAAGTGGTCACGGCTTGGGTTGTCTCAGGCAGCAATCGTCCGACGCTCGAGCAAATCCGCGATCATGTCAAGGAAACACTTCCTGCTTATTGTGCGCCCCGCCTCCTGCACTATGTGAACGAGATCCCTCGCACGTCGCTAGGTAAACCCATTCGTTCACTTCTCACGGTTGACTAGTACCCCACTAACCTTTGCAAATGGCGTCACTTCAACTGTCGGGTCGAGTTGCTTTTATTACAGGCGGTGCCAATGGCATAGGGCGCGCTTGTGCAGAACGGTTCGTTGCAGATGGCGCTCAAGTCGTCATCGCTGACATTTTTGAAGAACAAGCACACAAAACTGCTGCGGAGATCGGAGCATCAGCAGTCGGAGTGCAATGTGATGTCACCAACGAAAATAGTGTTGAGAGTGCTATTGCTTATGCAATCGATACCTTTGGCTCTCTTGACATCGTGGTGGCGTCTGCCGGTAAAGGTGGGTTTTCTCCTATCAAAGATCAATCACTTGAAATGTGGAACGACATCGTCGGGTTATGCCTCACTGGAGTATTTCTGACAATTAAACACGCCAGCCGCGTGATGAACAACGGTGGATCAATCATCACAATTGCATCACTGAACGCGATTCAACAGGCAGAGGGTCTCTCGGCATACTGCGCTGCAAAATCGGGCGTCGTCGCACTCACCCGGGTTGCCGCCATGGAACTTGGGGCACGTGACATTAGGGCAAATAGCATCTTGCCTGGCCTTGTAGAAACGCAACTGACACAGACTTTCTGGAACATGCCCGGCGTTGTTGAAGAGTTTATTGAGAACGCGCCACTTGGTCGCTTTGCGACACCCCGTGATATCGCCAATGTTGCTGCCTTTTTAGCGAGCGATGATTCTTCGTACGTCACTGGAGGAGCGCACAGCGTTGATGGCGGAGCATCAACAAAGCGATACCCAGATATTCCTGCAGCCATCGCCCGAATCTCAGGCGTTGCGCAATAGGTTCATTCGCCAGTTTTTGTTCCGGCACCACCGTCGATGATGTATGTCTCACCAGTAATCCAACTACCGGCATCCGACACCATAAACGTCGCCAGATTAGCGATGTCTTGTGGCTCTCCGAGGCGTCTGGTCGGAAGTGCGGCAGCAAGTTTGTCGCCAAAATTTTCGACGAGATAACTAGCAAAATCAGTCTTCACTAATCCAGGGGCAATGCCAACGACTCGCGTTGGGCCGATCTCGCCTGCCAACTGCATTGTGTAGTGAATCATTGCGGCCTTTGTGAGATTGTAAACACCCAAATTGCCACCCGCCCGCACTCCACCAACGGATGCAATGTTCAGAATTACTCCTGGTTTCGCCTTCATTGCCTGCTTCCATGCTTCCTGGCTCCAAAAGATGGGGGCTTTAAGATTGACTTGAAAGGTCTTGTCGTAACGACCTTCGTCTACCTCCATTGTCGGACCAAGATACGGATTAGTGGCCGCATTATTCACCAAAATATCTAATCCACCGAAGCGCGAAATCGTTGCAGCGACAGTTTCTTGCGCGGCTTCCAGA
>JAEMRC010000033.1:0-2110 GCA_016463545.1 Ilumatobacteraceae bacterium | reverse complement strand
GAACGCCACTTCTCCGTTGATGCCCGCCAGCGCTGACTCCTCAATTTTTCGAGACACCATCATGACCTTTGCGCCAGATTCGGCAAAGGTCTTTGCGATCGACAAACCTATTCCGCGTGATGCACCCGTCACGAGTGCAACTTTACCTGAGAGAGAAATTTCCATCACCGCAGACTATCTGTTGCTCAGCGCGCAATCATGATCTCAGGAGACGCCGTCACGACGTGGGTTCTCTTCTCTTTCAAGAACAGGAGACACCCGAACTCGCCGAATACGACGACCTTCGACTTCTTCAGCCACAAACTTCCAGCCATCAAAATCGATTGATTCGCCGATGCGCGGAACATGCTCGAGCGTTGCAAACACAAAACCCCCGACAGTGTCCCAATCTTCGTCTGGTAATTCAAGATCAAACTGTTCATTGAAGTCCGAGATGCTCATCGCGCCATCAACCAAGAACTCGCCGTTCGATAGAGATCTCACCATCAGATCTTCGTCGTCATGTTCGTCAATAATGTCGCCGACAAGTTCTTCCAGACAGTCTTCGAGGGTGACGAGGCCCACAATGCTTCCGTATTCATCAGCCACAATGGCTAAATGAAAATGATCGCGCTGCATCTCACGCATAAGTTTTGAGACGGGCTTGTTCTCCGGAATAACTGTTGCGGGTCTCACGACAGTCGACACCAAGCTCTCAGCCAAACCTTTTCGTTCGTGCTGCATCAAGTCTTTTGCAAAGGCCAGTCCAAGCACGTCTTCGTTTCCGTCTTCATCCTCGATTAAAACCGGAAGACGACTCACGCCATGCTCAAAGGCCTCATCTAGAGCATTTTTGATTGTTGTTAGGTTCGTGACACTCACAAAATCAGGACGGGGCTTCATTATTTCGCGCACGATAGTGTCGCCAAACTCAATCACGGACTCAATGAGTTCTCTTTCTTCGTGTTCAATGACTTCGTCATGTGCTGCTGCTTCGACAATTCCGAGAAATTCTTGCTCACCGACAAACGGACCCTGCTTTAGGCCCTTGCCTTTCACAATGATGTTTGTGAGACCAATCAAACTTCGTGACACCAGCCTGAGTGGTGCCGAGGCGACCAAAAAAGATGCCGGCCTTGCGGTCATCAACGCAGCTCTCTCTGGATTCAAAATCGCATAAGTCTTAGGCACTGCCTCCGCAAGAACAAAGAACACCACGACGTTCAGCACGACACCCACAGCGACTCCAGCTGCTCCGAATAAATGCCCGGCGACCACACCAGTGAGTGTTGCCTGGACAGTCTGAGACACGTTGACGGCCAACAACAGCGGGTTCACCCAGTTCTCTGGGTGCGTAACGAGATTGACCAGTGCCTCACCACCGCGTGCACCAGATTCTGCAAGAGCATTCGCCTTTGGGCGAGTCATTCGTGACAAACCCATTTCGGCAATAGACAAAAAGATCAGGAAAAACAACAACCCAAAAATGCCGACAAGCATCCAAGTATCTGATGTTCGCAAACTCTGAGCAATCATTTGGCGTGTTCCTGGCGAAATGCAATTGGCGCTGGACCGTTCCAGTGGTGTTTTTGGAGGATATCAAGTTCTCTTTTGCGCATTATTTCTGCATCAACTTCGATTTCATGATCGTGTCCCAAGATATGCAAAATGCCGTGTACGAGTAAGAGCGCAAGTTCATCATCATAGGTGCCAGCATGCGTCGCCGACTGCGCATGCGCCACGCTTGGGCATATGAGCACATCCCCAAGCAGGAGCGGGATATCGCTTGTGTCATATTGTGACTGAGATGGGCTGTGCGTGATTGCGCCTGGGCCCTGCGCAATCATCAATTCTGTAGCGTCGATTGGAAATGCAAGCACATCAGTCGGGCCGGTCTTGCCCATATATTGGCTGTTGAGATCAGCCATTGCTTCTTCGTCAATAAACATCACCGACAACTCAACACCGCCCCTGATTCCCTCCTCGGTGAGCGTGGCAAGACTGAGCAAACGCCAGCGCGGTAGATCGATCTCGCCAAAAGTCTGTTCATCGACGCAAAATATTTCTGGCACACCATCGCCACCAGAGCGGCGGCGGCTTGCGATCTTGGGTTTACCATCATCCATTTGTT
>JAEMRC010000123.1 GCA_016463545.1 Ilumatobacteraceae bacterium | reverse complement strand
CGACAGGCATAGTCACCTCGGGTAGAAACGCGCACATCTTCATCGTAGGTGCTGGAGTATGGGCGTGACGGACTACAGCAAAACTCACGGGGCGCAACCCGCAATGGTGCTGCCTGATTATCGTCGCGCCAATCTGTCCGGCATCGTGCCAACGCTGTTTGGGCCACACGGAACCACGACGTTGCCTGACTGGATGCCTCAATGCTTGTCAGGTGCGCGTGCTGTCGTGCTGCTCGTCCTAGACGGCTTGGGATGGCTCCAGTTTGAGGCACATCGCTCGTGGATGCCCACTCTGAGTTCTTTCCAAGGCGGCGCCATCACAACAGTTGTGCCAAGCACCACTGCAACTGCGCTCACGTCGCTCGCCACGGGATTAGCGCCTGCTGAGCATGGCTTAGTCGGATATCGCATCGACATGGGCGACACAGTGATGAATGTTTTGCGATGGGGTGATGAGTCAGAAGATCTTCGTCGAAGGTATCCGCCTCAGCAAGTGCAGTCATGCCCACCATTTTTGGGAGCAAGCGTGCCAGTGTTAAGCAAAGCAGAACTTGCCGGGAGTGGATTTACGTTGGCACATCTCAACGGCGTGCGTCATCATGATTGGCGAGCGTCGTCAAGTATTGCGGTGACAGTAAAGCAGTTAGTTGACGCCGGTGAAACTTTCGTCTATGCGTACTACGACGGCATTGACAAGATCGCACACGAGCGTGGTTTCGGCGATTTTTATGATGCCGAATTACGAACCGCAGATACTTTGGTCACTGATATTTTGAGAGGTTTGCCGTCAGACGTTGCATTGCTTGTCACAGCAGATCATGGTCAGGTCAATGTTGGCACGAACACAATTATTTTGTCGTCAGAAATCATGAGTCACGTTCATCATCAATCTGGCGAAGGTCGTTTTCGGTGGTTGCACGCGCGTCGTCTGGCAGCCAAGACCCTTTTAGAACTGTGTCGCGATGCCTATAGCGACGTTGCATGGGTGGCATCACGGGAGCAAATACTTGACGAAGGTTGGTTCGGACCAACGATGGCAACCGAGATCCAACGCCGCCTCGGTGATGTCGCCCTAGTGCCATTTGCTGATGTGAGTTTTGAAGATCCAGCCGATGGTGGGGCGTTTCAATTGGTCTGCCGGCATGGCTCATTGACTGAGGCAGAAATGCGCGTTCCATTGCTGTGTCGCATGGGCGGCTAGAATTATTTTTCAGGCCAATTTTTCAGGCACAAGAGCGTCATGAGTCAATCAAATACCCCCGAGCATCTCCAAGCACCAGAAGTGATGAACACAACCACCACCGATGCTGTTGACGCAGACGCAGAAAATCTGACCGAGTCTGTGATCGCGCCGGCAAAAGTAATGCGCATTGGTTCGATGGTGAAGCAGTTGCTTGATGAACTCAAAGGAACGCCGCTTGACGAAGCATCAAGAGAACGTCTTGCTGAGATTTACGAACGTTCGGTGGCCGAGGTTGCATCGGCCTTGTCGCCAGATTTAGCGGAAGAACTGCATACTCTCGTGTTGCCATTTCGTGATGGGGAGGTGCCATCGGAGGCCGAACTGCGGGTTGTGAAAGCCCAATTGGTGGGTTGGCTCGAAGGACTCTTCCACGGCATCCAGGCCACGTTGTTCGCCCAGCAGCTCGCCGCCAGACAACAGTTCGAGCAATTACGTCAGATTCCTGCTGGTGGACGAGAAGCAACAGAGCCTGGCGGCACCTACCTCTAGGTAATTCTGGGAATATGACGGTTGGTCATCTTGGGCGACACACCTGACTGCTAATTTCGTGACACCGCACGGCGTCACGTGTGGCACAAAAACATTTTGTGTTGTGGCGTTACTGCGTGACAACAGCGGAGGAAATTTCTTGGGCGACTCATTCACCCACTTGCATGTACACACCGAGTACTCCATGCTTGACGGCGCCGCCAAACTGACTGAACTTGTCGCCAAGGCTGCCCAAGATGGTCAAGAAGCTCTCGGAATCACCGATCACGGCAATATGTACGGCGTTATTGAGTTTTACAAAGAATGTCACAAACAGGGAGTCAAACCCATCTTGGGTATCGAGGCCTATATGGCTCACGATCACCGAACCGAACGCATCGCGCGACGCGGTCGACATGACGACAATGGCGGAACTGGCGATCAGGGGCGCAAGCAGTATTACCACCTCACGTTATTGGCCGAGAACAACGACGGATATCGAAACCTGATCCGACTTTCGAGTTTGGCGTTTCTAGAAGGATTCCATTACAAGCCCCGCATTGATTGGGAATTGCTCGAAAAATACAGCACAGGGCTCATTGCTTCTACTGGGTGTCTGGGTGGACATGTTTTACAATCGTTACTCAACGGCGACGAGCGCGGTGCACTCGAAAAAGCCTCACGACTACAAGATATTTTTGGCAAAGATAATTTATTTGTCGAACTTCAAGATCACGGCTTACCCGAACAGATTCAGACAAATCCGCAACTCATCAAAATTGCCGCTGCAATTGGTGCGCCATTGCTTGCGACAAATGATTCCCATTATGTCCATCAGCACGACCACGAATCACACGATGCATTGTTGTGCATTCAAACCGGAGCATTGCAGTCTGACGCCAATCGTTTTCGTTTCACCGGAACAGAGCACTACCTAAAAACCGCACAAGAGATGCGATACGTCTGGCGAGAGACTCCAACTGCTTGCGACAACACTCTGTGGATTGCGGAGCGATCAAACGTAGAAATCGAATTTGGAGTCAACAAATTACCGATCTACCCAGTTCCTGACGCCAACGTGTCCGAGGGTGACTATCTTGACAAACTCACATGGGAGGGAGCCCAACGTCGATGGGGATCAGATCTGTCGCCACAGATCGTGGAGCGTCTGTCATACGAACTAGCAACCATCAAGTCAATGAACTTCGCGTCATACTTTTTGATTGTGTGGGATCTCATTAACTATGCCCACAACAAGGGAATCCGGGTTGGCCCGGGTCGTGGGTCGGCTGCTGGTTGTGCCGTGGCATATTGCTTGCGCATCACAGATCTTGATCCCATCAAGTACGACCTGCTGTTTGAGCGCTTTCTTAACCCAAGTCGGCAGAGCATGCCTGACATCGACATGGACTTTGACTCGCGATATCGCGAAGAAATGATCCAATACGCGGCCCAAAAATATGGTCGCGACCACGTGGCACAAATCATTACTTTTGCAACAATTAAATCTCGCAATGCTGTTCGCGACGCGGCACGCATTTTGGGCTACGAATACGGAGTCGGGGATCGCATCGCCAAGGCCATGCCGCCACTTATGCAAGGTCGCGACACAAGCCTGATTCACTGTCTCGAAAAAACACCAAAATTCGAAGAAGGCTTCGCTGCTGCGGCAGATCTGCGGGCTATGTATGACACCGATGAAGTCGTACATAAAGTCATCGAAGTCGCCAAGGGCATCGAGGGACTCAAGCGGTCTGACGGAATTCATGCTGCAGCAGTAGTCATCACACGAGAGCCACTCATAGAGAGTTTACCGATTCAACGTAAACCAGTTGATGGCGACATAAATGCCGGACCCGTAGTCACACAATTTGAAATGAATGCAGTGGGCGAGTTGGGTCTGCTCAAGATGGACTTTTTAGGACTACGAAACCTAGATGTCATTAGCGACACCCTCGAGATGGTGCGCGAGCAAGTTGACCCAGAGTTTGATATCGATCAAGTTTCCCTAGACAACAAAGCGACGTTTGAGTTGTTGAGTCGCGGAGACACGATTGGAGTGTTTCAACTGGAGTCGCCACCCATGAGAGCTCTCCTGCGCAGCATGAAACCCACGAGTTTTAGAGATGTTTGCGCCGTGATTGCGCTATATCGCCCAGGGCCAATGAAGGAGGATATGCATAACCGCTACGCCGACTATAAAAACGGTCGTAAACCAGTTGTATATTTCCATCCTGACGCTAAAGAATTGCTTGATGACACGTATGGCTTAATGGTGTACCAAGAAAGCATGATGCGGGTGGCTCAAAAGTTTGCTGGATACACCTTGGCCCAAGCAGACAACTTACGTGCTGCGTGTTCAAAGAAGGTTCGAGAGAAAATGCTCGAAGAACGGGTGCGGTTTGTTGAAGGCTGCGAGAACACTGGCTACGGAAAAGTTCTCGGCGAACAACTCTTCAAAACCATCGAGGGCTTTGCTGACTACGCTTTTAACAAAAGCCATGCATACGGATACGGATTACTTTCGTACCAAACGGCCTACCTCAAGGCGAACTATCCAGTGCAATACATCGCAGCATTGCTCTCCTCGGTCAAGGGAAACTACGAAAAGGCTGCCATCTATCTAGCCGATGCCCGTGCCTCGAATGTTGCCGTACTTCCCCCAGACATCAATCTCTCACGATCAAACTTTGTTGCCGGAACCGCTGATGGCGGCAGAACAATTGCGTTTGCCTTGTCGGCTATTCGAAACGTGGGTGAAGGCATTGTTGAGCAGATTGTGTCCGAGCGCGACCGAGCCGGAAAATTCGAGTCGTTCTACGATTTTGTTCAACGAGTTCCCGAGCAGGCGCTCAATAAACGTGCAGTGGAGTCGCTTATCAAGGCGGGTGCATTCGATCTGCTAGGTCATGAACGACGCGGATTGTTGTTGGTGTGTGAACAAGTCGTCGACGAGATCGTGACCAAGCGACGCGAACACGACAAGGGAGTGTTCAGTCTTTTCGACTCCGTCGTTGACGGTGAAATTGACTGGAATGGAG
>JAEMRC010000122.1 GCA_016463545.1 Ilumatobacteraceae bacterium | reverse complement strand
CCTTCTTAGCGACCAGCGCAATAATGGACTTGATGCCAAGGTCACCCTGGTGAAGTTTGATTCGCAAGACCCGCACAACGTGGTCTTCAGCGGAGTTCCTATCGCAGAAGTGAGTAACCTCTCCACCCAAAATTACTCCCCACGAGGTAGCACGCCGCTACTTGATGCAACGGGACGACTCATTGGTCGTATCCGCGGCGAACAAGAAAGTCGTCGACTCACTGGTCTGCCACAAGATGACATCGTTTTTGTTACTGTCACTGATGGTGAAGAAAACGAGAGCAGGGAATACTCACTACGTCGTATCAAAAAGCTCATTGCGGAGTGTGAATTAGCAGGCTGGACATTCGTCTTTCTCTCGGCGGGACTCGATGCATACGGTGAAGCAGGCGGCATGGGTGTGAAGGCAACTCACACCCAAGCGTTCAAGGCCGACGCAATGGGGACCGAACTTGCGTTTAGCAGTTTGTCCAAGAACTTGATCAATCTTCGTGATAAAAAGCGTCGCGGAGAAACCATTGATCCGGATGAATTCTTTGAGGACGGCAAAATCGCAGAAATGTTGAAGAACGAGGATGAGTCGTAATGCTTGTTGAAGTGGTTGATTAATCCACCAACCCAAGTCTTTGAAGAATTGGCACCGGGGCAATCACCGTCAACAGCGAAACCGCACGGCTTAAGCCCACATACAACAGTTCATCTCTCGCGCTGGACGACGAGGTGGCGAAAATTACCGCATCAAACTCGAGACCCTTCGAACGGTGGACTGTTTCACACACGATTTTTTGGTCTTCGCGTTCTTCGTATGTGGAACATGCGTAGCCCCCCGGCATGGCTGCCCGAATAGCATCACGATCATTTCGATTCTGCGTGACAATCAAAATGTTAGAGGTGTGAATACCGCGTGAGCAAACAAGGTCTTCAAGTTCCGAGGCAACGGCCGTAATCATGTCGTCGGCACTATTCACCTCATACTGAAACACGCCCATTCCGTCTGGGCTTGCACTAGCGACGCTCGCACCGCCAAGATCACGCAACAACTCACCAATTTTTTGGGTGTTACGACAGTTCACGCTTAGTTCCGCCTCTGAGGGGAACATCTCACCAACACGGTCGAGTCCGTCGCGATTGTATAAATTCTGATACGCATCGCCCGTCATTAACACCCGTTGTGGGCCTTCGTCGTTAAGTAAGAAGGGGAGCGCAGTAATCCACTCGCCATAGAAGTCTTGAGTCTCATCGATAATGATGGTGTCAAATTTCCTTGTAAGCCCGGGACCATGTTGAGCAATGTGTGCTGCGGGGGCATTTTGGTACCACGAACTTGTCGCATCGGCAGGCTCAATGAGTGGGGGCATGCCTGGTATAGCTGAAATGGAATCAACAAAGTTACCCACGACTATGTTCGGGTTGTGCTCAAACAGAGTAGCAAGATGCTGTCCCAGAGGCTTGTTGTAACACGTCAACAACACACGCTCACCGCGGTCAATAGCGCGCTGGGTCCATTGAATTGCAAGTTGTGTTTTCCCCGTACCCGCTGCACCATGCACTAATACCTTGGTGTTCATATCGAGCGTGGCGAGCGCTCTTATCTGCTCATGCATAATGGCATTTAGCGAAATACGCGCATCACGCGCTTGCGCCACTGGGTCCCACTTATAGGGAATGGTTGGTCGCACTACCTTTACGAATTCTTCGATTTGTTGAGGAGTCATAATCGGGTTTCCCTCATCCATATTGCGCTTCACCCGCGGATGAGACATCAGCAAAGCGATTATACGCCTGCCAATATTTCTCAGGTCCTCTTGAAAGATAAGCGACTCACGTGTTGCTTGTAATGGCACGAGGTCAACACCAGAGTCATCAGTTTCAGGCATCGCTACTGCGTGTTGTATGTGGAATTTATTCAAGCAATCATGTGATTGTCGAACCCGATCTCGCAATTTATAGCAAGCATCTTGAGCCTGTCGAGGTGCAGGAATATCGAGACGCCTCTCCCCAACGTACCATTCACCTTCTCGCACCGACACCTGGCCACCCTTTACTTCGATACCAATTACACCGTATTGTTGGTGAAAAATGAGCACGTCTACTTCGTAGGAACGTTTCACCGTTGCCACATCGAGCCTTGGAATAATTTTCCATGAATCAGAGAGACGATCACGGAGATTCTGCACTACTAGCCTCTCAGCGGAGTTAGGAATAATCCGAATATCATAATCCTCTGGAATAAGAACGCCCATCTTCCTATCTTGACACATTAATCCCAGTCAATATTTTTGATGATATTAAAAAAACGAGAGTCAGTGTCGTCATGGTCTTTTTCCGATTCGTCATTTTCGTCAATAACTTCTGCGGTTGGGTCGAGATTGTCAAAAAAGACGTCGTCAAATGCGCGTTCAACAGATGTGACGTACCAACCATCACCTTCAAACTCGTTGTGCGCAAATATCGCCGCTTCTGCAATATTGATGCTCCACAGAGTGCTGATCTTGACCATGTTCCTGTTGAAGTTTTCAACACGTGCCTTAAAAGATATGAGGTTGCGCAAACTCTCTAAAAATTGCTCATTAAGTGGGTGAAAGCCCGGTTCAGACTCCGGGGTGGGGTCGTCGTGTGGTGCAGACATATAACTCTCCTTGTGCTGGTGAGCCGCCCTTAGGGGTGACTCGTATGGATAAAAGGCACGAGTGAGAAAAAGCTACATACCACCAGCGTATCAAAACCATGTAACACCCTTGTGTGATAATTGTTATATATACAATAAATCCCTGTCAGACGGTCTGGCGGGCAAGTTAAAAAAGGAAAATATGAAAAGCAGCAGCACCATTCCTAGCCACCTCCTGGAGTCATTCGCGCACGAAGTGCGGCCAGCACATCCAGTTCAGTGGTGGCGTAACACGTGTAAAGTAACCCCGCGTCTTTTTTTGAGCGGTGGACTTTCGCAGAATCCAGAGCATGCACTCGTCCAACTTAACAACTGGGTCGCAGATGGTGTGACGCACTATATTGCGGTTCACGAAGAGTGTGACGACCGCGATTTTGTGGAAAGCAATTCAAATATTAAATACGCTCACATCGGTGTTGATGACAATGGAACGCCTCGTGATCCACGGTGGTTTGACGAAGTTGCAACTACAGCAAATAAAATTTTCGAAGATCCGAATGCAGTGGTCATGGTCACCTGTTGGATGGGCGTGAACCGTGGGCCATCTGCGGCATTTGCAATTCTTCTTTCTCTTGGGTGGAAGCCTCTTCCCGCACTGCGGGCAATCCGGACAGCACGTCCCATCGCGGGAATCATCTACGCACCTGACGCAGCAAGCTGGTGGGTCGAGCGTAATGGTGGGTCGTCGAGCGAGGCATGCGAGTCATACTTTGAAGTAGAGGAATGGTTAGATCGAAATCCACTTAGCTTGAGCTGGGTCATCGGCTCTATCGGTTCACGGACAGGAATCTAAGGCGGCGGTCATGAAATCAATCAAAGTGTTTTACTCACCCGAGTACCTCTACGACGGCGCGTCTCGTGACACCACGAGAAAGGCGGGTCCCATTGCAGCGTCATTAGCAGCAAACCCGATTGCCAATGTCGAGGTTGTAAGGCCGTCGCGAGCCATTACGGAAAGTGAAATTGCGCAGGTGCATTCCCCAGAATACGCAAATGCGATTGTGTCTGGCAATGACAGACAGTTAGCGGACAACAATGGTCTTAGTGATTGGACTCCAGAATTTGCAGCGTCTCGACTCTGGGCAACCGGAGGTGTTCGCGAAGCAGTTCTTGGAGCTCTACTCACGAAGTGCAACACAGGATCTATGTCAAGCGGCTTACATCATGCGCGTTTCAATTATGGAAACGGCTATTGCACTATTAACGGTCTCGTTATTGCGGCAAAGTTGGCACTACAAGAAGGGGCTAAACGCGTTGTGATCCTCGATCTCGATGCGCACGGTGGCGGCGGAACTGCATCGCTCATTGATGGCGTTGAAGGCATTGAGCAAGTGGATGTTGCGGTGAATGGGTATGACTGCTACCCCAGCACGGCGAATGCTAAGTACACGTTGGCAAGTGGTCATGAGTATCTCGAGGTTGTGCAAAGGGAACTTGCCACGATTGCCAACCCCACAGATATCGACGTGTTGATCTATAACGCAGGCGTTGACCCGCACGAGAATTGCAGCACCGGTGGTGCGGGTGGCATCACCACTGAAACCCTCAAGACACGTGAATCAATGGTGTTTTCTTGGGCGGCGAAGCATGGAGTTCCAGTGGCGTTCGTCTTTGCGGGGGGTTACATCAGTGCATCTTTGAATGAAGCACAACTTGTCGAACTACACCGCAACACCATTGCGGCGGCGGCGCACATCTAATACGGATATTGGCTTCTCAAATAATGTGGGTGGGCATGTTCATCATTTTCTATGTGATATTCCCCGTTATTGCAATAATCACCCTTGTAATAATGTTCGCCCTCATCATGGCGGGCGGTAGCGTGATGTAAATCGCTAAACACAGCGTATTTACATTGGTCTACGTTCAGCAGGTCCTCGGGAGTGCTGTGACCAGGCCCATCTCAGGCGAGACAAATGATTCTGGGAAAATGGGATTAGGACGAAGACATACAACGGATGAGACACTCTCATGCGGAACTTTTGCCATCACACCAGCATGATGAAAAACGTACTGAAATGATAGGTTTAGATGGTGAAGTTTATCCGCCGAACACTTTTAGCGTTGATATTTACTCTGATTGCCGGAGTCGTCGTGC
>JAEMRC010000032.1 GCA_016463545.1 Ilumatobacteraceae bacterium | reverse complement strand
ATTTTTGTGACATGTTGGCGGCGTGGGGAATCGCTATTGCTCAACCAATGCTGAGTCTGCTCAGTAGCAATACTGATTTCTTCATCACTTACAGAGTGGCGCCAGATGAAGTGGTCTGGTTTGTCATTGCCCTCGCAATCTTGCCGCCTATTTTGCTATCAGGTCTTGGTTTGGCGTTGTCTGGTAAACCCTCGTGGGCACAGCATTTTCATGACGCATGTATCACGATCTTAATTTGCATTTGGTTGGCACAAGTATTGAAGTTGTCACTTGGGCTAAGCGGTTTTGTGTACGTATGTTTGGTAGTTGTTGCAGGCATGGGTGTCAATGCTTTGTATAGAAGTTTTGCTGGGCTTCGAGCGTGGCTGCGATACCTAGCGATAGTTCCTCTGCTGGCGGTGGGAATGTTTTTGTTTGCTTCAGCATCAGGCAGATATGCGCGTGCGAGTGATGTAGCGGTGGTTCAAGGACAAGGCGTCAAAAACTCAATTGTGATGGTGATGTTTGATGAGTTTGCAGTAACGTCGCTTCTCAACGGCGCTGGGGATATTGATGCTGCAAGATTTCCAAATTTCGCACGTCTGAAACAGTCCTCTACTTGGTTTCGCAATTATTCAACGACTGCTGAAGTAACGCATAAGGCAATTCCGGCTGCAATGAGTGGCATCAGGCC
This sequence comes from Ilumatobacteraceae bacterium, assembly GCA_016463545.1. GTDB lineage: Bacteria > Actinomycetota > Acidimicrobiia > Acidimicrobiales > Ilumatobacteraceae > UBA2093. Next base: position 18,443 of record JAEMRC010000032.1, on the reverse strand, counting down.
ACGGGCAAACATGTCATCGACGTTTGCGGATCATCCCAATTCACTTTTTACTTTATTTGGTGCGAGCCATCAAATGAATGTCACAGAAATTGTTACAAAATTATGCCCGCCGAGTATTTGCTCAGACTCCAAAGTTGCCAATGCTCAACAGAGTTCTGGCTCTGCTCAATGGGCGGGCCTACTCAGGCGATTGAGGTCAATCTTGTGGCAAAGACTCGACGCCTCAGAAAAGAACGAGATGAAGCTTTTCGAGGCAGTTGTGCCGGCAGAAAAAGCATCGGCAGCAACGACAACGATAGGTAATGGGCAGCAAGAAAAGCCCAAAGAAGAAACCCCCGCGACGATCATTCAGAACTTCGTTGCATTAAATCAGACTGAAAATTTCAATACATGGCTTGGACAGGTGAGGCCATCTACGACCCCGAGTTTTAATTACATCCATTTACTGTTACCGCATCAGCCATGGATTTATTATCCAGACGGCTTTTATTATTCTACTGCGGAAGAAGAATGGCTGAAAAATGAGACGCAATGGGAGACGAGCGTTAAGCAACAACGTTCAATTTTGCAGGCACAGTACGTAGATACTTTGGTTGGTCGACTGCTTGACCATATGCAGAGTGATGGTCTGTACAAGGACTCAATGGTTATCTTTACGGCAGACCATGGGGTGAGTTTTGATGACGGCTATAACAGAAGATTTGCCTCAAAGGATTTGAAAAACGCAAGTGATCTGATGCATGTTCCGTTGTTTATTCATTCGCCAGGCCAGTCTGTCGGTGCTGTATCTGACGAGAACCTAGAAAATATAGATCTTGTATCAGTGATAGCAGAGCAACTGAATGTCTCAGTTCCGTGGAAGATGGACGGCATGTTGCCAAGCAGCAAGTCTGACTCTCAAAAGAAGTCAAAGACACTTTATTTTGTAGATGATCCGTACGGAAGTGCAAAACGTAATGTGAAAGAAGTTGTCATAGATAACGATGTATTTTTGAACGAGATTAAAACTGCAGGCACCGCACTGGTGAATGTAAATGATTTCCTTGAACCTCTTTATAAAACAACCCCGTTCAATGAGTTGCGGGGCAAAGAAATAAGTTCGTTCACCATTACAAAGGGCGATCTGACTGCCACGTTGGATGCAGATATTGTTGTCCAGAATCCCAAAGTTCTTGTTCGCGGCGTTTTTGATCAGCCAGTAAAAGCAAATGACTGGTTTGCAATCGCCGATGGCGAAAGAATCACCGGGCTATCACCGACCGTGCTGCGGGAAAAAACTCAGCGGTTTGTCGGTCTGTTACCCCACATTGCAGGCGCTCGAACCTCCTCACTGAGGATGTTTCGAATTATTGATTCGACGCATCTTGAGGAAATCAATCTTGGCGAGTGACTGAAGGCGACCTACGTCAATGGTTCAGACCCCGAGCCGTAAAACAGGCTGTTTCTAGATGTTAGACTATCTAACATTATGGAGACGCGCCTAAAACACTGGCTACCTGGGCACCTGCCTGGTTTTGGAGTTGCTGGCGTTGCAGCGTTTATTGGCTTTGCGATCAGTTGGCAATGGACCAGTATTTCTCCGCTGACGGCTTCGTTGCTTGTTGGTGTTGCGCTTGGCAATACCGCACAGTTGCCGACACGTTGTGATCTTGGATTGAAGTTTTCTGCTCGTGAGGTCTTGCGCACGGGAATTGTATTGCTGGGGCTTCAGTTGTCTTTTCGACAGGTGGCCGATCTTGGTGGTCGCGGAATCATCGCAGTGATCATTGTTGCCACGACGACATTTTTTGGAACACAATTCATTGCCCGAAAGTTGGGTGTGTCTCCAGGGCTTGGACTTTTAACTGCGACTGGGTATTCGATCTGCGGTGTCTCTGCAATCAGCGCAATGGTGGGCGCCACCGATGGCACCGAAGAAGATGCCACGTATGCAATTGCACTCGTCACAATCTTTGGCAGCATCTCGATTTTTGTTCTACCCGTGTTAGGTCATTTTTTTCAACTAGGCGATGTGCGATTCGGAATGTGGGCCGGATCTGCCGTGCATGATGTCGCACAAGTCGTTGCAACATCAAGCGCTTATTCTCACGAGTCACTCTCGCCTGCTGTGGTAGTAAAACTGACGCGTGTTTTATTGCTCGCCCCAGTTGTGGCGACAGTGGCATTTATGTATCGCCACCGTCAAATAGCGACGAGCAAAACTGCTTCCCCTGCGCCACTGCCGCTTTTCATTGTTTTGTTTCTTGCCATGGTGGCGATTCGTTCAACAGGCACGCTGTCAGATGGCACGTTGTCATTTTTTCAACATCTTGAAAAAATCTGTTTGGCTCTTGCTCTTGTTGGGCTAGGGGCCGGGGTGCGCTTTAGAAAAATCCGCGCACTTGGTCCACGCCCCGTTGTTCTTGGTGTGTTGTCGTGGCTACTCGTGATGACCATCGGATTTGTTTCTGTCCATCTCATAGAAATTCCAAATTAGGAGCACGTAATGATTGAAATGAATTGGTTTCTTCCGACCGGTGGAGACTCACGGGATGTTTTGCCTGATGCTGACACTGTGGCGCGAGCTCCGAGCGTGTCGTATATGTCTCAAATTGCTCAAGCATGTGAAGGCTTGGGTTTTAATGCGCTGCTAACCCCGTGCGGAACGGGTTGTGAAGATGCATGGATTGCAACTGCCGCACTTCTTTCAGTCACGACACGGCTCAAGTTTTTGGTTGCGTTCCGACCCGCTTTGTTGTCTCCGACGCTTGCAGCACAGATGGCAAGCACCTATCAACGTATGTCGGGGGGCCGATTGCTGGTCAATATCGTGACAGGCGCAGAACAGTCAGAATTATCTCGATTTGGAATCAGTGAAGACAAAGAGACGAGGTATGAGCGTACGAGTGAGTTCATAAAGATCATGCGCGGCGCATGGAGCGGCGAGCAGTTTTCATACAGCGGAAAATTTTTTGATGTAACGAATGCGACAACTCGCGATGTGCCCCAACCTGTACCACCAATTTACTTTGGTGGAGCCTCCGACTCCGCAGAAAAAGTAGCAGCAGAGAACGTTGATCTTTATCTGGCGTGGGGTGAAACCCCAGACATGGTGAAAGAGCGCATCGAACGAGTTCGTGCACTTGCTACACAAGCTGGTCGCACTATTCGTTTTGGAATACGCTTTCATGCCATTACCCGTCGCACAGATGACGAAGCATGGGCTGTTGCCGATTCAATTTTGGCATCAATGACGCCCGAAGCGATTGAACTGGCGCGACAAGATTTCTTAAAGACGCAATCTGTCGGACAGCGACGACAGTTCGAACTGCATGGGGGCGATCTGAGCAAACTTGAGATCTATCCCAATGTGTGGTCAGGGATTGGACTCGTGCGCGGAGGCGTAGGTAGCGCACTTGTTGGCAGTTACGAATCTGTTGCTGATCGCATTATCGAGTATCACAACTTGGGCTTTGATGCGTTCATCATGTCGGGGTATCCGCATCTCGAAGAGGCGTATTGGTTTGGAGAAGGAGTGATGCCGATCCTGCGCGAACGCGGATATTTGCCTGCACTTGAAGGCGGCGACGCAAAGGTGTTCTCTTTCAGGTGATTCGTCTTGGATTGTTACTCGTGGGCCATGTCGATGCCGGAAGTCTGCACGTGGGAGGCGATTATCCAGCGCTGTATGAAAACCTGTTGCAAGGGCACGACATTGAGATCACGACATATCGCTGCGACGAAGGTCAGATGCCCGATTCAACGCATGATCAAGACGGTTGGTTGTGTTCACCAAGTCGGCTGAGCGTGTATGACGACATCGCATGGTTGCGAGATGTCGAACAATTCCTGCGCGACATCGTGTCGACCGAAGCCCCGTATGTGGGGATCTGTTTTGGGCATCAGTTGATGGCACAGGCACTCGGAGCAGTTGTTAAAAAAGCAGACTATGGCTGGGGAATCGGGGCCAAGCAGTATGACGTTCATTTAGTAGAGCCATGGATGACGCCGGCAGCAGAGAAGATTCTTCTCGCCGCGAGTCATCAAGACCAAGTGATGTCATTACCAGATCAAGCCGAACTGTTGGCATCAAGTGATTACTGTGCGATCGGGGGAATGAAGATAGGGGAGCGGGCGTGGACACTGCAGGTGCATCCCGAGTTCAGTTCAGAACTGGCGAGCAGTTTGCTTGCCACTCGTCAGCAATTATTTGGGCCAGAAAAAGTGGAGCGTGCGCTGTCTACATTGCAAGCATCTCTTGATCAAGATTTGGTTGCTCATTGGATTGCAAGGTTTTTTCATCTGTGCGCCTGAACCGAGGAATTGTTGTTGATATGGCGGCACAAATTGCTGATGCCGAGGGAATCGACGCTGTGACGCTGACTCGCATTGCACTTGACGCCAATGTGAAACAACCCGCTTTGTATCGTCATGTCACTGGCATCGAAGAACTCTGGGCTCTGTTGTCGCTACGTGCGCGCGAGCAACTTGTCCTCGCGCTTGAAGTTGCAATTGCTGGCACCACTCGTGATGCCTCGGTTGTTGCTGTAGGCCGTGCATGGCGCTTATTTGTGCAACAACACCCTGGTTTGTACAGCGCAACGGACCGAGTTGCGTCGGTGGGCGATGTCAATATTGAGCGATCACTTGCACGAGTCGTGAGCACACTGAGCGAGTCGCTGTCGGGGTATCGATTGACACAAACACAACGTGCACATTGTGCGCGATCCTTGCGAAGTGCGCTGCATGGCTTTTGTGTTCTAGAAAAAGACAACGGCCATCCGGAGCCCTATGCGATCGAAAAAAGCCTCACGCAGTTACTTGAACTCTTCTGCCGCGGGATTGAGACACTCGAAAAAAACAATTAATTGTCGTTAAGACAAGACGTGACTTCGCGTTATTTTTTGGGAGCAAGCATTGTAACAAGTGATTGGTATACGGGAATCCAGGAGCTGTTTGGGACGCGTGGAAGTCCGGAAAATTGCAAGAGTGCTAATCCGGTAGGAATTGCCAACAACAACATTGCAATGAGCTGAGGGTCGATGTCTGAATTTATTTCACCAGAAGCCACTGCTTCATCGATAACTTTTTGATACATCGCAAAATGTTGTTCAAGACGTGGCAAGTATGTTTTTTCTTTGGCCTTGCCGCGCCATGACACGTAGTATCCCTCAATCAACATTATTTGTGCCGCTGTTGGTTGATTGTCAGCGTTGTTGCGTGGAAGGAGTGCGGCAATCCTCATGATCCATGGTGTGTCTTTTAGTTCCTCGATTTTTGAAAGACTCTCGATATTGGCAGCGAGTTGAGCGTCGAGAGCTTCTTCAAGTGCGACACGAAAAAGGACTTCTTTATTTTTGAACCATGTATAGATCGAGCCAGGTGTCATATTTGCTCGATCCGCAATGTCGCCGATGCGCGCGTATCTGAATCCGTTGAGAGCAATTTCTTCTGTGGCGGCGTCGAGAATAACTTTTCTGCTTCCGACAGCCCAGGGTCGCCTGTTTTGTCCGTCAATCTGAATGAGCATGTTTGGTCCTTGTGCCATAGGACACATTATAACAAGAATAAAGCCAAAGTCAATCACTGGGCAAAGATTTTTATGTCCCCATACCGTTAGTCGGTGGCTCTTTACCGTTTCTTTACCCTACTAATCGTACGGTAGAACCAGTGAATAGTACAAATTTCTCCGTGCCGGTGGCGCCAGTGGCCCCAGCAGCCAAACTCGAACAACGACGTCCCCTCGCCCGTCCGAATTCTACAAATCTGAAGGCCAATGATCTCGTCATCGTGATCGTTGCTATTTTTGCCATCGTCACTGCAGCATGGGCGATGACCGGCGGTTGGAGCCAGTTGTCGAGTGGCTGGTCGCATGCATGGAGAGCAGCAGCGTCACTCACGGGTTTGTATACGTCGTTGTTTGGAATGGTGGGTTTGACATTGTCGGCTCGTCTCAAAACAACGGAGCGAGCGATTGGCTTGGATCGTTTATTGAACTGGCATCGCATTGCAGGCGACACGATGGGGCTTTTGCTCGCCGTGCATATTTTTACGGCTATTCCTGCAGAGATGCCCGTACGTGGCGGCTTTATTAACACGGTTTTGGACTTCACTGGTCGCGAACCATATATGGCATTGACAGCAATTGGTTCTGCACTTGTGGCGGTTGTTGTGGTGTTGAGTCTCAAGGATATTCGCAACAAGATTTCGTATGAGACATGGTATTTCGTCCACCTCACTGTTTACTTCGGCTTGGCGGCGTCTTTTTCGCATCAGATCACGCTGGGCTCGATGTTGAGCAACGATCGCTATGTGCGTCTTGTGTGGGTCGGTAGTTCTGTTGTAATTTTTGCAACGGCATTATTTGGAAGATGGTGGAAAGTTTTTGGATCTGTGTCGAGACCATTGCATGTACGCACCATCAATAAAGAGACTGATGACACGGTCAGTGTCTTATTGGGTGGTCGCAATGTTCTGCGATTGCGCGGTGATGCCGGCCAGTTTGTGATGATCCGATCATTAGTGCGAGGTCAATGGTGGAAAACAAATCCGTATTCTCTTTCTGCAGTTCCGACCACCGCTGGCCTGCGAGTCACAATTAAAAATCGTGGTGATGCAAGTTCTGCAAAACGACATTTACGTGTTGGCGACAGAGTCGCAGTCGAAGGACCATATGGGGTGACAACACCAGAAATTTTTGGAGATAAGAGACCACTGTTTATTGCAGGTGGTGTTGGTGTTACTCCAGTGTGTGCGCTGCTACAACGCCTACCGTCGGACTCTCGGCCAACTGTATTGTTGCGCGCACGACATGAAAATGAAGTCGCCCATTTGGCGGAGATCCGCGCACTTGCTGCGCGCTGTGGTGGAGAAGTGTTCGTCTTAACTGGCCGCACGGTAGCGATGAAGGGGAAAGATCCGTTCTCCGCAAAATCATTGGCTCGTGCGGTTCCAGAAATATCGTCATGTGTGGCCGTGGTCTGCGGTCCGACTGCGCTGATGTTTGCTGCGCGTAAAGGCTTACGCGAGGCGGGTCTAGCAAAAGATGACATTCATACGGAGATGCCATGGTGGTGAACTCATGAGTTCTGACAATTCATCTCCGTCGTCACGCTTTGCACTAGCAAGACGACTTGCGCCTGCACTTGCCCTAACAAGTGCGGGTGTGGCATTAATTAATGTTTTGGATCGCCCGGTTGACCTGAGTGCGTTTGGTTCTGCTGGAGTTGCTGACATTGGTAGCGCTGCTGATGCCGGAGCAGGTCAGATGGTGACGGGCGCAACAGTTCCGGCACCAACGACGACAACTGTTACCACGACAACGGTCGTCGCCACAACAGTGCCGCCAGTGAATGGTGCACCACCAGACACGACGCCTGCACCCGGAGCGTGTGGCGCAAAAAAATCAACAGGATCCACCACCGACATCGTGGACCGTAATCGCGTCTTTGGCACTCTCGTCGTGACGGCAAAGTTTGCGAGCAACGGAGAACTCTGCGATGTGGCAGTCAACTTTGACGTATGGGATCGTAAGTCCGTACAAATTGAGCAGTATGCACTTCCCAAACTCAATGCACGTGCCAAAAAAGCCAAGAGTGCCAACATTCAAGGAGTCTCAGGTGCCACGGCTGTCTCACGCGCATATGCCGCTTCATTGCAAGCGGCGATTGACGCTAAGCCGTTGTGATGCAAGCACGCCATCGTTCTTCTTTTTCAGTAATGGGAACCACAGCAAGCGTGCATGTCAATGACAACATCATGGACGAAACTTTTGATGATGTGGTACAAGAAATACGAACAGAACTCGAGCGTTTAGAGCAGATTTTTTCTGTGTACCGAGCCGATAGCGAAATCTCACGTATAAATCGTCAAGAACTTCATGTGCTAGATGCATCTCGCGAAGTCATTGATGTGCTCGATGCGTGCACATGGCTAGAACAAGCCTCGCAGGGTTCCTTTACGATTCGGCCATCTGATCGCCCTTTGCAAATCAATCCGACAGGCTTTGTGAAAGGGTGGTCTGCGGAGTACGCATCACGTCTATTCATAGAACGTGGATTGCAACATTGGTATTTAGGTATCGGTGGTGATTATGTCTTGCACGGTGGTCTTGATAACGACATCCCCTGGAACATTGGCATTACTGACCCGCGAGACCCCGAAATGTTGGTGGCAGAAATAAGCGTTGACACTGGGGCAATTGCAACTTCTGGCACCGCAGAGCGTGGCCAGCATTTGTGGGACGCGCAAGGCAATGAAGTGCAGTCGCCATTTAGATCAGTGACCGTGACTGGTCCAAGTCTGACGTGGGCAGATGCATTTGCCACGACGGTGTTTGTGATGGGTGAATCTGGTCTGAAGTGGATGACGCAGTTTGATTCGTATGAAGTTTTGCCCGTTCGTTGACGGGACAAATTTTATTGAGGCATTCCGGCCAGAGTGAGAGCCTCGTTGAGAGTGCTTGCGCGTTGCAGTTTTATGCCGCGTAGGTCGTCAGGAGAATTAGCCGGCACGATGGCGCGAGTGAATCCGAGTCGTGAAGCTTCGGCAAGACGTCGCGAAATTTGTGCAGCCTGACGTACTTCGCCAGCCAGACCAACTTCGCCGACTACTACGAGATCTGCTGGCAGTGGCGTGTTGGTGATGGCAGAAACAAGCGCGAGGCAGAGCGCCAAGTCGGCACCGGGCTCTGTGAGGCGAACCCCACCGACGACCGATGCGTAGACCTCGTGACTAGACAGACTCACGCGTGCACGACGCTCAAGAACTGCAAGCAACATTGAGAGACGCCCTGGATCGACACCTTGAGCACTGCGTCGCGGTGGAGCACCGCCCGAGACGGCGTTTGTCAGTGCTTGTAGTTCTACGAGTAACGGACGTTGACCTTCGAGGGTGGGCACCACCACTGAACCTGGCACCCCAGTGCGACGATCGGCAAGAAATAGTTGGCTCGCATCGGGCACGCCGACGAGACCTTGCTCGGTCATTTCGAAGAGTCCCAATTCATTTGTGGGTCCGTAGCGGTGCTTGGATGCGCGCAGAAGTCGAAGTGCATGATGTCGCTCGCCTTCAAATGACAACACGGTGTCAACAACATGTTCGAGAACGCGTGGTCCGGCAAGGCCGCCTTCTTTGGTGACATGTCCAACCAACACAATCGGAAGATGTCGACGCTTTGCTTCTTGCACTAATCGATGCGCGCAACCGCGCACCTGCACCACCGAGCCAGGAGTTGAGCCCAAGTCTGGGTCGGCGATCATTTGAATGCTGTCGATGACAACAAGGCTCGGCCGAACAGTATTGATTGCAGTAATAATGTGCGGTAACGACATTTCAGGGAGCAACCAAAGATCGTCGCGCAGTGCACCCAATCGTTCTGCGCGCATGCGCACTTGTTGTGCGCTTTCTTCGGCGGTGACATACAAAGTTGTGCCGCTCATATTTGCGAGCAACTGCAGCAACAGTGTGCTTTTGCCGATACCTGGCTCGCCTCCGAGCAATGTGACAGATCCGGGAACAAGACCACCGCCCAAAACACGATCTAGTTCTTCGATATTGGTGAGGCGCGGATGACCGACGCTGGCATCAACTTTGCCGATCTGAGTTGGCTCGCCAGCGGGCACGAGTGCCATGCCGGCTGCAAGTGATGTGATGGGTTCGTCACCGCCTTCGAAGTCTTCGACGAGAGAGTTCCATGCATCACACGTAAGACATTTGCCAGACCACTTGGGATGGGCAGTGCCACACTCAGTGCATCGATGAACGAGACGAATTTTTGCCACGAGCCAACCTTAGATGCGGGGTGTCCGTTTAGCTTGAGCGCGAATCACCATGCCGAACAAAATCAGCATCGCGAAGACCCACAATGCGATGAGCAATTTCAGAAATGGTCGAGCCACGCGTGCCACGTTGGCGACGATGTCAAGATTCTCAGAAGTACTGGCGAGGTCGATTGCTGTTCCGTCCATTGGCACACGCCATGTGAGCGAACCGTTGCTGATATTGGCAGTAGTGGCTTGTATTTTTCCGGGCAGTACTGCTTCAAATGTGATCGCAACAGCATCACCGAGATCTAATCCAGAGCGCTTGACCTCTGCTGCATATGGAGCACCCCCAAGCAGATTGAGTGTTTTGTCATCAACGAATGCTTCGAGTCCACCAGTGACCTCAAGTCGACCTGCAAGTGACCATGTTGCGTTGGTGTCTTTACCGGTACGACTAATGAGTAGATCATGAAAAGGCCCTTTTGCTCCACTCACCTGAGCAAGCAAGGCATTTGCTGTTGCTGGATTCTCAAACGTATGCGACAACACTAATTTGAGGCCACCATCGCTAGTCTTCTTTGGTTTTTGTACTTTCCAGCCGGCGTTCAAAATATCTTCAAGGCGCAGATCAGTTGCGAGTGTGGGCTCTGCGGTGACGATGTCCTTGTCAGCAGTTGCAGTAACGGTGATGTTGCCGCTTCCGTTGGCATTGACATCAACATGTACGACTACGTCAACACGACACGCCGATAAAAGTACTACGACGCCTAATGCAGACGCGACATGAGTGAGGCGCCGAAGCGTCACTCGGGTGTTGTAGCGCCGTCTCCGGCGCCTGCGAGTTCTACAGAACTTGGTGGCACAAAGCCTTCAACCGCACGGAAGCACAGGCGCTTTTGGTCTGCGTTGTCAGGATCATCTTCGGTGTCAACGACAATGATTTCTCCGGCGTTGAACTCTTTGTACAGAATTTTTTCTGACAACTCGTCTTCGATGAGGCGTTGTATTGCGCGACGCAATGGACGAGCACCTAGTTGTGGGTCGTAGCCCTTGTCGGCAAGATGTTCTTTTGCGTTCTGCGTGAGTTCGAGTCCGAGTCCTTGGTTTTCGAGTTGACCAGTGAGACGCTTGATCATGAAATCAACCATTTGGATAACTTCTGGCTTTGACAACTCATGAAACACGATTGTTTCGTCGACACGGTTGAGAAACTCTGGCCGGAAATGCGCCTTGAGAGCATCATTAACCTTTGATTTCATTCGCTCGTACGACACCGCTTCGTCGCCCTTAGTGAAACCAACATTGCCTTTACGCAATTCGGCGGTTCCGAGGTTTGATGTCATGATCAAGACCGTGTTGCGGAAATCAACAGAGCGACCTTGACTGTCGGTCAGACGACCTTCTTCAAGAATTTGCAACAATGTATTGAATACGTCTGGATGCGCTTTTTCGATTTCGTCAAACAACACAACTGAGAACGGCTTGCGTCGAACTGCTTCGGTGAGTTGACCGCCTTCTTCGTAGCCGATGTATCCAGGAGGCGAACCAACGAGACGACTCACGGTGTGTTTTTCCATGTATTCGCTCATGTCAAGAGTGATGAGTGCTTTGTCGTCACCGAACAAGAATTCAGCAAGCGTTTTTGCAAGTTCAGTTTTTCCGACACCAGTTGGTCCCAGGAAAATAAATGATCCGCTAGGTCGGCGTGGGTCTTTGAGTCCAGCACGTGTTCGGCGAATGCTCTGACTGACTGACTTGACAGCATTGTCTTGTCCGATCATTCGCTTGTGCAGTTCTGCTTCCATATTGAGCAGTTTGGCTGTTTCTTGCTCAGTGAGTTTGAAGACGGGGATACCCGTCCAAACACTGAGAACGTCAGCGATTGCTTCTTCGTCGACTTCGTCAAACAGGTCAATGCCTTGGGCTTTAATGTCGGTCTCTTTTTGAGAGCGTTCTTCGAGCAAGATGCGTTCTTGATCGCGCAAGCGACCAGCATCTTCGAAGCGTTGTTCTTCGACGGCCTTCTTTTTGCCTGTTTGCACTTCGGTGATTTTTGCTTCGAGTTCTTTGAGGTCTGGCGGAGTGCGCATGCGCTTGAGGCGCAGTCGACTACCAGCTTCGTCAATGAGGTCGATTGCCTTATCGGGCAAGTGTCGGTCAGCGATGTAGCGATCGGCCAGATTAGCGGCGGCCACGATTGCTTGATCGGTGATGGTGACACTGTGGTGCTTTTCGTATTTGTCGCGAACACCACGAAGGATTTCAATTGTCATTGCAACAGAAGGTTCTTCGACTTTGACAGGTTGAAAACGACGCTCAAGTGCTGCGTCTTTTTCGAGATGCTTGCGGTATTCATCGGTTGTTGTGGCGCCGATTGTTTGCAATTCACCACGAGCCAACATTGGCTTCAAGATGCTTGCGGCATCGATTGCGCCTTCTGCAGCGCCCGCTCCGACCAAGGTATGAATCTCGTCAATGAACAAAACAATGTCACCGCGTGACTTGATTTCTTTGAGAACTTTTTTGAGACGTTCTTCGAAGTCACCGCGATAGCGACTGCCTGCGACAAGTGCTCCGAGATCGAGTGTGTACAACTGCTTGTCCTTGAGAGTTTCGGGAACATTGTCATCGACAATGCGTTGCGCGAGACCTTCGACGATTGCAGTTTTGCCGACACCTGGTTCGCCGATGAGCACAGGATTGTTTTTTGTGCGACGAGATAAAATTTGCATCACACGTTCGAGCTCGCGTTCGCGGCCAATCATGGGATCGAGTTTTCGTTCGCGAGCGAGTTGGGTGAGATTGCGTCCGAACTGATCGAGAATTTGGCTGCCGCCTTTTTCTCCTGGTTCGTCTTTGCTGCCACCAGCGCCGGCAGGCTGCGAATCGGATTTGCCAGCAGGACCTTGGTATCCGGACAAGAGTTGAATTACTTGTTGACGCACACGAGCGAGGTCTGCGCCGAGTTTGACTAACACTTGAGCGGCAACGCCTTCGCCTTCGCGAATAAGTCCGAGCAAGATGTGCTCGGTGCCGATGTAGTTGTGTCCGAGTTGCAGCGCTTCGCGCAATGACAGCTCAAGAACTTTTTTAGCACGAGGTGTAAACGGAATATGTCCTGATGGCGATGATCCACCTTGTCCAATGATTTCTTCGACCTGTGCACGCACTGCCTCGAGTGAAATGCCAAGAGATTCGAGTGCCTTGGCAGCAACGCCTTCACCCTCGTGAATGAGTCCGAGCAAGATGTGCTCGGTGCCGATGTAGGAGTGATTAAGAAGACGGGCTTCTTCTTGGGCGAGAACTACTACCCGTCGGGCCCTGTCAGTAAAGCGTTCGAACAAGTTGACCACCTTGTCATTGGAATTCGTTGATTGATCACCAAAAGTTTTGGCGATGCCTCTCATTGTATCGGCACAGTGGGGAAGAGATGTATCCTGATGCCGTATCCTGACGGTGTGACATCTTCCCCACTTCTTGCTCTTCGGGCGATGAATGCCGACCGTGAGCGGGTGGAAGTGGCATTGCGGGAGGCCGTGCATACCCCCGATGCGTATTTGTCAGAGATTGCCTCACACCTTATATCTGCTGGCGGAAAGCGTCTGCGCCCCGTTCTGTCAATCGTGGCGTCTCAAGTAATGGACGATAGCGAGGTCGCTGAGAATGCCGTTCAGGGCGGAATTTCTTGTGAACTGGTGCATTTGGGTTCGCTGTATCACGACGATGTGATGGATGAGTCCACAACACGCCGTGGTGTCGAAACCGTCAACGCCAAATGGGGCAATCTGCAAGCAATCCTGGCAGGTGACTTTTTGCTGGCGCGCGCTTCTGAGATTGCTGCATCGTTGGGGAACGAAGTAGCCGGATTACTGGCGCGCACTATTGGTCGATTGTGTGAAGGCCAGATCGAAGAACTTCGCCACACGTACAACATCGCGCGTCCTGTCGACTCGTATCTGAATTCAATTGAGGGCAAAACTGCATCGCTGTATGCAACTGCTGCACGTATTGGTGGACTTGTGTCGGGATATGACCGTCACATAGTTGACGCATTGACACAATACGGAGTGGCGTACGGAATGGTGTTTCAGATAGTGGATGACATTTTGGACATCACTGCCACAGACGAAGAACTCGGAAAGCCAGCGGGGCACGACATGGTCGAAGGTGTGTACACGTTGCCGGCGCTCGCAACATTGGCTGCAGGCGGACCAGCCGCCGCAGAATTGGCAGCGTTGTTAGGAAAACCACTCAACCACGCTGAGTGCGAAAAAGTCCTCGAGATCGTGCGAGCCAATGGCGGTGTCGCGCATGCCGTTGATCGCGCTCGTATGTATGTGGCTCGCGCAGAATCAGCCTGCGACGTATTTCCTGATACAGCAGCATCTCGTGCGATGCGCTCGGCAACTGCGGTGTTGCTGTCGTCTGTTGAGTAATTAGTTCGCTAACACAAATCGCGCAGCATTGAGTCCGCTTAATGCGGCGCCTTCTACTTTTGCTCCTTTGAAAGCATCTCCAGCAAGTAACAATGTTGCGTCGTCTGTTGACCAGAAATAATCTGGCCACAAAACCTTTGGCGTCGCAAAGCGCCATTTTTTTACTTGTGATTCGGTAATAGTGAGTCCGTCAAGATAGGGAGCAGCCGATGACACCAAGATCTCGTGTTGTTGTTCGAGCGATGCATCCCAGTGTGCGCGACTGAACTCTGCGTTGGCGTGCAAAGTAAGCGCAGGGGACCCAGAGATGCCTTTTGTCATGTTGTCTGCGATGAATTGAAAAGTGTTGTCCGGGTTTTGGAGACCGCCTGGTGGGGCAATGCCGTGAGTCCCCGTGTATGTCAGTAGTAGCGCGATTGTTCTGTCGTAGTCAGTGCCACGCAGGGTTTCTGGAAGTTCGATGCCTGCAGTAAATAACAAAGAGTATGACTGGGGTACTGGACACGTTGAGATTAAAACATCACATTGCAATTCAGAGGCATCATCGATCTGCACTGTCCAGCCAGAACTTGTACGAGAAAGTGCAAAGACCATTGTGTTGCAACGCACGTCTAGTCCTTGGGCCATGTACTTGGCCACGCTGTTCATTCCGTGTGTGCCGATGTATCGCGGATGTCCATCGTCGGAAGCAAAACCACGGCACCATTCATGAATAATGTCGGCGTGTGTCCACTCCTGCACTATTGCTGCAAAGTCATCGGATCGAACAGTAAAAAATTGTGCACCATGGTCGACAATGGCATCACCAATTCGTCGAGTGGCCATGCGTCCACCTACAGATCGCCCCTTATCAAGAACAATGACGCTGTGACCCGCGTGAGACAGGGCTCGTGCGGCGGTGAGTCCGGCTATTCCGGCACCGACAACAACCACGCGCTTTTTTGTCATTGAGTGAACGCTATTGACGGCAAGTTGAACACACGAAGATCACGATCTATCGCAATTCGTGAACGCGCAAAATAAGTTCTCGAGACCATGTGTCGAGTTGGCGACCACTGATGTGTTCGGTGATCTGGATGGCCTGCGAAGAGTCTTCTAACATTTGGCTCCAGCGGATGTATCCGCCCATGATGCCAACAAGACGATCACCGACTTCTTCTGCGTGAATGACGATTTTTGCTTCTTTGTTGATCAGATCACGAAGTTCTGTGTAGAACACACGGAGCCATGCATCAAGGTCGTCTGCTCCGCTGAGTGGACGATGTCGAAATGGCATGTGCAGTTCGTCGTAGGCGTGCAGGTTATGTGGAGCAGCAATGATTGAAACGACGAAGTCGAAATGATTTTCTCTCAACCAGATGATTTCTTCTTGACGGCGAACGCGACGGTGATTGTCTCCGTAGCCACCTGGACGCTCGCAAATGGCGACACGATCTTTGATGATCCACGTAAAGTTTCGAGGCGTAATACCTAAGGCCCATTTTCCACGCAATTTCGGGGGCATTCGGTTCTCCTGGTGATTCTGTTGGCTAGATGAAATGTATTTGTTCTGGCATTGCCGTGGCGAGCAGACGAATCTGCCACCACGCACGAAACAATCTACCGTACAGAACCCAAGACAAGACGCTGTTTGCTCCGACGAATTTCACGGCCACCACCGATATCACACGCCAGGCGCGCTCCACTGGCGACCATGAGCACTCGTTCGATAGTGGCTTGATCAGGAGGATACGGGTGACTGAGCCACGTGCGCAGTGCGCGTCGTGCGAGGGCAATTGGTGCCGCGGTGAGGGCTACAGCATCGGTTGGATCAAGTGCAGCCGCAAGAATGTCAAGCAGTTCGTTGTCGTCGCGCATGACATTGGCCGCACGTGTGAGGATGGGCACAAGATCACGCTGCGACATCGTGTTCATTGCAGGTAAGAGATTGTGACGAATATTATTGCGGAGATAACTCGTGTCGTCATTGGTGTGATCATGCACCACCGAGATGTCAAGTTCGGCGCAGAGCGCATGCGTATCGGTGCGGCGAAGTTGTAGAAGCGGCCGACAAATACCTGGTGTCATGGCTGAAAGTCCTTGCGTGGCGGCTCCGCGCATGAGATTAATAAGCATTGTCTCGGCCTGATCATCAGCAGTATGTCCGGTCATGATGTCAGATGGCATGACGCCGTATCGGGCAGAGCGAGCGCGGGCTTCAAGGTTGGCGCCATGCTCAATGCTGACACGATGTGTCACCACCTCGACCCCGAGTTGTTGTGCAAGGAGAGAAACGAGTTCTACATCGGTATCTGAATCATCTCGCAACGAATGATTGACATGGTGAGCGGTGACATGCAGTCCGTGGTTAACGGCGAGCACCATCAGCGCCATCGAGTCTGCTCCACCCGAAACTGCACATGACACAGGTGTTGCGCTTGGCGGAAATGTGCACTGGGCTAGAAGTTCAGCGATGAGTTGAGACATCGTGTGTCATGACCCATCTAACAGGCTATTGCTGTTTGCGTTGACGACGACTTGGATAACGCGTGGCAGTTACTTTTACTAAGTATCCGATAATGGTTTGCAAAATGGCACCAACTCCAGCCAAAAGAAGAATTACTCCAAGCCACCAATGCCATACTTCTGCTGCGAACATGTCTTCTATCGTAGCGAATTGATGCTGTTCCCAACGGATTTTTGGGCTTGCATGATGGGTTTATGCAGTCGGGGTCTGAGTCTGGGCAAGTTCAGCGTCTGTATTGTCAAGGGCGACGACAAACCGTTCAAATAAGTCAGCAACTTGGATACGTTCATCGGGACTGTATTCCGCCAGGATGTGTGACAATACGGTGAGACGACGAGATGCAATGTCGGCATGGCGATCTCGGCCGACTTGAGTGACACGAACTTTCACCACTCGGCCATCACCGTCATGAACAACTCGCTCGGCTAAACCGTCTGGGATGAGTCGTTGGATTGCGCGCGTTGCAGTGCTGGGGTCAATATGCAAGGCCGTGGCAAGATCACACATGCGCCACTCGTCTTGTTGGACTAACAAATCAAGAGTGTCTACTTGTCCAGGCTCAAGCGCGTCAGGTCCACTTCCAAAAATACGGTCTCGGATTGCACTGGCAGCAGCACCGCGTCGAATATCTC
Source organism: Ilumatobacteraceae bacterium (assembly GCA_016463545.1). Classification (GTDB taxonomy): domain Bacteria; phylum Actinomycetota; class Acidimicrobiia; order Acidimicrobiales; family Ilumatobacteraceae; genus UBA2093. The sequence goes on along the minus strand of JAEMRC010000032.1, from coordinate 1,126 downwards.
GCCACGCTCTGCCGATGCGAACTGCAAGTTGGTGTTCGTTGTTCGCTGTGAGATCAACGGGTGATTTCTTCGTTTTGAGCACACGGCTAGGGTACCTAGTATGAGCGATGATGCGCACAAAATAACTACTCCCCTTGAGGTGCTCGGGGTCATGGCCAGCCAGAACGTGATGCTGACGCCCACGCTGAGACACATTGAGATGTACACGATGAAGGGATTATTGTCAGCGCTTTGGCACGAACCGACAACAGATCTTTTTTCTGCAGGAGTTGTGACTTGTGGTGGCGCAATGGGCGGACTACTCGGACCAGGTGAAGGTCTGTATCACGAACTGGGTCAAATATTATCTGCGCGGGGTGTGCCGACTCTGCGAGTGAGCTATCGGCGACCCAACGACATGGACGCATGTTGTGTAGATGTTGCTGCTGCCGTGCAGTTACTTGTGGGAAGCGGCGTTGAACGCGTGGTGATCATGGGACATAGCTTCGGTGGAGCCGTTGCCGTGCGCGTCGCAGTGGCATTGCCTGACATAGTGGTCGGAGTCGTCACATTTTCTACCCAGTCGGCAGGATGCGAAATTGCAGGTGGACTCAATGGACGCCCGCTTCTTTTGTTCCATGGCGACAAGGACGAAATCTTGCCAGTGGAGGCGAGCGAAGTCGTGAAGGCAATTGCCGGTCATGGAGATCTGCACATCATGAGCAGCGATGGACATCTTTTGACACATAGCCAGCAGGCGATGCTGGATATCTTGCTCCCCTGGCTAGACGAGGTTCTCGGGCTCCATTCCGTGTAATTTCAAGCGCTCAAAAGGTGCTAAAAATAGAAATACACATTCAACGCATTGGGGGAATCATGAGTGCTCGTCGTTTTTCAAGGGTCGTATCAGGAGTTGCAGTGCTCGCACTATTTGTGGCGGCGTGTGGCGGTAGTTCATCGTCAACAGACACAAGTGGCTCGTCTGACACAAGCGGATCTTCTGACAGCACAGTTGCTGCTGCTGTAGACAATGATCTCACTGCAACAATGACAGTGGGACTCGATTCCGAACCGTCAAGTCTTGACCCAGCAGGTGACTCATTGAGTTTGGCAAATGGTTCTGTGTATGACGGAGTATTTGAAGCGC
>JAEMRC010000121.1 GCA_016463545.1 Ilumatobacteraceae bacterium | reverse complement strand
CTTGGCACACGCGTGTGTCACCAGAAATCACTACCGAGCCGTCAGGCGTGGTGACTCTGTACGCAACTGCATCTGGTACTGGTTCATGGTGCACAGCAACAGATTCCACCACTACTGCGCGATCCGCAGAAGCCCACACTTCTGCGGGGGTGAATGAAGCGGGAAATTCTCGAGCATCAAGCACTACTTCGCGTGATCCCGTGTGCTCGCGTCGAATGTGGGTGTCTTCGTCGTATGGATCCAGCATTCGTTTCACGAAACGTGCAGCTCCTCCAGACGGGGCAAAAATGGGCAGTGGGGTAGCTACCTCATCAAATTGGGTCTCAATCCATCTCGACAAAACTAGCTCTGCTAATCCGAAAACGTGATCGCTGTGAATGTGAGTGATGAACACTGCATCTAGATCAGCAAGTCGAAGACCCGCTTCAATTAACCGATTACACGTGGCGCGACCTGCATCGAATTGCACAACGACATCATTATATTTCACGAACACGCCGGCTCCAGCGCGACCTGGTGCAATGTTTGGAATACCAGTGCCGGTGAGAGTAACTGTTGTTGTCATGAGGTCAGCACATCTGATTCCAAATGTGTCGATAAGAGAGAGACAACATGATTGAACTGCTCGAGTTGATTGGCTGGTATCGCGTCGTACATTCGCGTACTTTGTTCGGCGATTTGCTCAATGATCTGGTCGGCAACTGCAGCGCCACTCTTAGTAATTGAAACAAGTGAACTGCGTCGATCTGAATTGTCAGCAATGCGAATGATGTGACCAGATTGTTCTAACTGCGTGAGCCGATGTGTGAGACCAGAGGGCGACACCATGGCAACCTCAGCAATGTACGACGGAGTCAATGTGCTGGTGGCTCCATGGCGCCGCAGGGTGGCCAAAACGTCAAACTCGCCAACCGTGAGTCCGTGTGACTTGGCGATGATCTGAATCTTTGCTATCCCCGCTTCAGCCATGGCGTGAAATCGCAGCATGTGGCCCATGGGCATGAAGTCAAGGTCAGGCCTTTGCTCCTGCCAGGTCGACACCGTTTCGTCTATGTATTTCCCAATTTCCATTGCCCCATTATAGGCAGATAGTTTGACATCAAATAGTATGATGCCGTACTATTTCTCCATGGCACTGAATGGACTCTTAGATATTCAAATTGCTGTTCCTCGACCTCAGGAACTGTTCGACTTCTGGGTGCAGCACGGAATGAACGCGACAGCCGATGGCGTGCTTGGCACACCCGATCGTCCGGTGCAGATGCAGGTAACCCAAGGGTCGTACCGACATTTATCTTCCATGCATCTGAGTTGTGACACCGAATCTGACATTGCTGCGATTGCCAAGCGTCTCACCGATGCCGGAATCGCGTCAACGTCCGACAGCACAACATTGCGATGTATTGACCCAATCTTTGGTCACTCAATCGTCATTGACGTTGGTTCGCCGCACTCACTCACGCCAACACAAACGCGTGCATTCAACGGACCTGGTGAACGCATTCGCATCAATACACGTGCTGATGCAGTGTTGCATACAGAATCGCCCATTGTGCGCCGCGTTGGTCATGTAGTTCTCGGAACGCCACATCTTGCTGAAGCAGTTGACTTCTACGCAAATATTTTGGGCTACCGCATTTCCGATCAAATCATGAAAGGTTTTGCAACCTTTATGCGTGTTGAGTCAGATCACCACAACTTGATGATTCAGCCTGGCCCTACGTCATATTTGAATCACTATGCAGTTGAGGTAGACGACATTGATGCAGTGGGTCTTGCCGGGTCAAACGCATTGAAAGACGAAAGAGTGTCAAGTATTATTGGCGTTGGTCGACACAATCTTGGAGCCAATGTCTTTTGGTACTTGCGCGATCCATCAGGAAACATGTTTGAATTTTTTTCTGACATGGACCAAATAGTTGATGAAGAAATGTGGGAACGGGTGCATCGTCGTCTCGACTGGGAAGGCGAAGACGGTCCTGCTGGATTCTCTGTCTGGGGACCAAAAGATCCACCAGAAGAATTCTTTAGTCCGTCAGATCTCCCTTCAATTGCTGCTGCTCGTGAAGCAAGCGGACTGAAGTAACGCAATGGATCTTGGGATACGGGGTCGGTGGGCCATCCTTGCTGGCTCAAGTCGTGGGCTCGGACGTGCATGCGCAGAAAGCATTGCGCGTGAAGGAGTCAATGTTGTTATTAACGGTCGTACCGAAGAAGACGTTGATGTTGCAGTTGCAGAACTGACATCTCGTTATGGCGTTGAAGCGCGAGGTGTTGTGGGCGACTCGGCCACGTCGAGTGTGCAAGATGCACTGATGGCCGCTTGCTCCGAGCCAGACATTGTTTTGTTAAACGGTCAAGGACCATCACCAAAGGGATTTCTTGATATTGAAATCGATGATTGGGATAGCGCTGTACGTCAAGCACTCACAGGCCCTTTGGCTCTTGTACAACGTGTTGTTCCAGGCATGAAAGAGCGCAATTTCGGTCGTATTGTTGCTGTGAGTTCTGCAATGGTGAAATCACCAAATTCATTGATGAGTTTGTCGCACGGAACACGCCTTGGACTCACAGGGGTCTTGAAAGGACTTTCCAAGGACCTTGCGAAATACAACGTCACGGTGAATCAACTGTTGCCCGAAAGATTTGACACTGCTCGGCAGGAGCAGATGGCGCATGTTGCGATGAAAATATTGGGAATCACGTACGAAGAAGCACGAGCACAACAAATTGCTTCAATCAAAGCAGGGCGACTTGGTCGTCCAGACGAATTTGGTGATGCGTTTGCGTTTCTCTGTGCAGCACAAGCCGGATATATCAGTGGTCAAAATCTGCAACTTGATGGTGGCAGTTATGAAGGAGTGTTCTAATGACAATGACAACAGCTCGTACGAGTAGTTACGCACCCCGACCTATTGAACAATTGGTCAGTGAGATCTCTGCGCTGCATTCACAATTCGATGCGACGGCTGCGGAGTCTGAAGAACTGGGTGATGCTCCACAGGCGTTAGTAGATCTCATGCGTCAGATTCGTGTGCCCATGATCAAGGCACCGCTTGAAGCCGGTGGTGATCGACTGTTGTTGGCTGACCAGTGTCGCTATTTCACTGCATTGAGTTACTCAAATGCAACGGCTGCATGGACTGGTTTTAACCACGCTGGTGCGGCTGCTGCTGCAGGGTCACGCCTTAGTGACGACGGCGTTGAATTGTTGTTTGGCTCAGATCCCTCCCCGTTTCTTGCTGCTGTGGCCATGCCGACTGGAACGTTTACACGAGTGGACGGTGGAGTGCTAGTGAACGGTACATGGAATTATGCAAGTGGAGTTCGACACGCCGATTGGGCCATGTTGACCGCAATAGAGGCAGTTGAGCAACCCACCGTCACTCTTGCAGTCATTCGTACCGCGGACGCCACTGTGCACGGTGATTGGAATGTCATGGCGTTGAAGGGAACTGGCAGCGTGTCTATTACGGCGAAAGATGTGTTTGTTCCTGCAGCGTTAACGGTTGACCCGATGGAACCACCAAAACGCGGTGGTGCAATGTATGGGTTGAATTACCCAGTTTTTGTAGCTGGGGAGAACCTTGGTTTTACCTTTGGCGCATGCACACGATTCATTGATGAACTTGTTGTCTATGCGCGTGGCAAATCGCGAGGTTTTGATGGTCGACTAGCTGATCGTGGTGCGTTTCAATATGAACTCGGCCGTAGTTCGCAACAACTGAAGGCTGTGCAAGCCCATGCGCTTGCAACGCTTGCAGAAGTTGATGATGCAATGGAAAATGGTGGTGAATTTAACGCACGACATGAAGCTGCTGTTACTGCAATGACTGCGTATTGCACAGAGACTGCAGTTTCTGCAATTTCACGTCTCATGAGTTTTGCGGGCGCTGGTGCGTTGTTCAATTCGAGCCCATTACAACGGTGTTTCAGAGATGCACAAGGTTCAGCACAACATCTCGTGGCATCAAATCAGTCGCTTGATAAATACGGCGCTGTGTTGCTAGCGGACGCTTAGTAATGAAGATTGCAATTGTTGGCGGTGGAATAGGTGGACTCACAGCGGCTCTTGCACTGTCGCAGAACTCACATGACATCACGGTCTTTGAGCGTTCGGCAGGAATCAGAGAAATTGGCGCTGGTGTACTAATCAGTCCTAATGCCGGACGACTCTTACATTCGTTGGGCCTCGGAGTGGCATATTCGGAAATTTCCGTAATCCCACATCGAGTGGTGCTTCGTCGCTGGGAGGATGACTCCATTATCCGAGCTACAGATATTGATGAAAGCTTCTTGTCTCAACATCAAGTACCCCTTGCAAATATTGCGCGCAATGAATTAGTAGAAATTCTCGGAGATGGCGTTTCTGATTGCGCAAATGTGGAATTGAAATTCTCAACCCATGTTGTCGCAGTAGAGCCGGGGGAATTGTCATCTGTCGTTCTTTTCTCAGATGGTGCGTCGCAGTCTTTTGACATAGTTATTGGTGCTGACGGCATTCATTCAATCGTCCGTCCGTGCGTCGGAGGCATCGACAAGCCTCGGTTTAGTGGGTCTGCTGCGTATCGCGCGTTAGTGCCGCGCAGTGCCGTGGAAGATTTACCGATTGAAGTAACGAACCGTATGGGGCCTGACCGGCACGTCGTGAGCTATTTCATCGGCCGAAATCGCAGTCATCTCAACCTTGTCTGTATCTCGCCAGAAGATTCATGGAAATCCGAGTCATGGACAGAACAAGGAACCATGGAAGATTTGTATTCACGCTTTGAAGGATGGTCTCCCGAGTTTCTCTCGCTTCTTGGTCGAGTTGAAGAACCAGTCTTTCGGTGGGCGTTGTATGACCGTGAACCAT
>JAEMRC010000031.1:8044-19792 GCA_016463545.1 Ilumatobacteraceae bacterium | reverse complement strand
AGACCGGAAAAGTTGTGAAGCCAAGCGTTTACATCGCCGCAGGTATTTCTGGTGCCACACAACACATGGTCGGAATGAAGGGTTCTAAGAACATCATTGCTATCAATAAAGACAAAGAAGCACCAATTTTTGGTATCGCTGATCTTGGAATTGTTGGTGACGTACACAAGGTATTGCCAAAACTCATCGAAGCTCTCAAAGCGCGCGGTTAAATTTTTATTGCTCTGTGTCGGCGTCAGCCGCGCGGAGCGCACAAGAGATTTCTTCTTCGGGATCCTCAATCACGATTCGTAGTTCCCATCCGCTTCGCGCTTCGTCATCGTCCCACCACCAAAAATTCATTTGTGTCACGATCTCGCCAAACTCATCTGGATCGAGTGGCCAATCCTCAGACATTCCCGAAATTGCAGCAAGTGTCCACCATGCGCCAAAACGACCACTTGCAGCGCCTCGTCGCTTGCCATGCGCTCCACCGCTTGCACCTGCCCATGCCAACCATGCCAACGCCTCAGGTGGAGTGAGTGGTTCGAGTTCTGCGTCACGCACACCAAGTGCACGTAAGGCTTGAGATGGACCGCCTTGGGTCATGATGCAAGATGCTTGTCCATTGGACTGTGCAGTCCACGGCTCCATGAGTTGTCGAAATGCCGATTGCACATCAACGTCGTCAAGAACTATGAAGTCATCTGTGTCATCGACTGCGTCACCACGATCTGGCATTGATGGAGTGGGAAACTCGCCACCGTCATCGGTGTATGTCGCAACGACATAGCGTGGCTCCCAGTCGCACGGCAGAATTGGTATATCAAGAACGCCATGTTCGTCGATGTCGACAGAGTCTCCGCGCAACGCTCTTTCGTATGCATAGAGCGAGCGGTCGTGTCCGTTTGCCAATAATGGTGCCAACTCATCCCATGTGTGGTGCACTGCCAAAATCTCACTCACTGGACCAGGCATAAACGTTCGAACGTGATCATCAAGTGATTGAACGGCGTACTCAGCAGGTGCCCACAACGCGAGGCGAACATTTGCCAGCGTGGCGATGGGCCACAACTGTCTTCCGGTGTCGACAGCAGAACGTGATGCATTGCGGATCCGCACAAGGTGATCCCAATCCCGATCGGCAACCGTGTTGTCCACATGGCGCACTAAACCATCGAGGTCTGCTCGTTGCACCAGTTGTTCAAGATCGTTCGCGCTCACACAGACATTCTTATCACTACGAAGCCGATGCGCTGTGCCTACTTATCAAACAAGGAAACGCGCCACTCGCTAGACGATTGGCCACGGATACCGACGCCCCGAGTTGTCTACCGGAAACTCGGGATGATCAAGAAGCCACTGAACGCGCTCTTGTAACGCGTGTACTTCGTCGTCGCTGAGCAAGGCAGCAATATGCAGTGGAACCGTAGTTGCCATTGGTGCAATTGCAGTGAGTAAATACTGGGGAATTGGTTCACCACCAAATTCCCAAATCACTGTGCGTAATTTAAAGTCTGCAGAAAAACAGACCCCGTGATCTATTCCCCAGACGTTGCCGTCAATCCCAAGAAGGCAGTGTCCACTCTTGCGATCGGTGTTGTTGGCAACAAAGTCAAAGATTGCAAACTCACGTAAACGGTCATGGAGCTCAGGTCGTTCTTCAAATAAAGAAAAATAATGTTCGCGCGTGTCGGACTCGACAAAGAATTGCACGGAGCCCTCACCAAACGGACCATCGCGCAAAATTGTTATCGGAACCAAACCCAGACCCAGAGCTTCGCTCAGCAGAAAAGCTGCTACTTCGCGGCGGTGCAATCCAGGCTCAAAGTCCCACAGTGGGCGTTCTCCGCGGAGTGGCTTGTAAATGGCCTGCATATTGACATCGCCGTGCGCAATTGTGACAAGAAACGTTGCATTGCTGCTATCAGGCATGCGTCCAACGATGTCGATATCGCCGTGTGTGAGCGCGTCAGTGATGTTGTCGGAAGAGCATTGCATAGTTCAGTTCAGTCGGGGACAGGCGTGGCCACTGGCATCTTTGGGGGCTCCACACCACTGGCATGGTTCGCGACCCGCAACGACAAGAGTGTCTACTTGATTACAAAATGCGACTGCCTGAGCTGGAGTGATGAAGACGCGTAACCGCCCAAGATCAGGATCGTCATCACTCACTTCAGTCTCGTCGTCTTCATCTTCATCGTCTTCAATATCAAGATCACCAAATATCTCTTGAAACATTTCATCATCGAGTTCATCGCTTAAAGAAGGTTGGGGCATTTCTTCAAGTTGCAGAATCAGTCGGTTGGCTGATCTGTCCATGCCAAGGCCAACGGTGCCAAGTATAAAATCATGGTCAATGGGAGTGTTCACTAGGTTGCCAATGCCTGGTGCCACAATGGTTTCTGGAAGATCGGAAAGAATATTTCGCAAGTACTGAGCAATCGCTGCAACCTGTTGTTTTTCGCATTTCACTGTCAAGAACTGGTCAGCATCCCCAATCTGCATGAAAAATGTTCGCTGACCTGGAGCCCCTACTGCTCCTGTCGCAAAGACTTCAACTTCATCAAACTCGTAAAAGAAACTCATCGTCGTCGCAGTCGTCTCAACTTGGGCGCAGATCTGCGAGTGATCCGCCAGTGGAATTGACGGTGAGAACAACCGGTCCATAACTTGAGTACGCGACCGCACTGATAGAGCATGTACTCACGACAATGCGTTGAAACAGATCGAGGTGAGTGCCCATTGCGTGAGCGACGGCTGCTTTGATGGGATCGGCATGTGATACGCACACAACAACCCCGCCAGGATGTTTTGCCCGAATCTTGTCAAGTGCTGACACAATTCTGGCTTGCATATCGGTGAAGCTTTCTCCGTTGGGAAACGTAAATGTGCTTGGTGCACGTTGCACCGTTGCCCACTCAGGCTTTTTCATAAGCGCAGATAATTCAGCACCAGTCCAATCACCAAAATCGCATTCCAGTAATCCTTTGTCAATCAGTACACGCTGTTTCAGGGCTTTGCCGATGGGGGCGGCAGTCTCTCTGGCACGTTCAAGCGGCGAAGAATAGATTGCATCGACGCGAGGTAATTTTGCGATTCGCTCTGCTGCACCTGCGGCCTGGGCAATTCCGGAGTCGGCAAGATGAAGCCCAGCGGCACGACCAGGAAGAATTTTTCCGGTCGTAGGGGTCTGCCCGTGGCGCACCAAGATAATCAGCGTTGACTGCGGGTGAGGGGTCTTTTTACGAGCGGCCATGCAATGTTAAATCTAGTGGGCGAGGCACCTATCGTGTGTTGGTGGACACGATGAAAAAACTAGATACTGATATTGCCTCGTGTCGTTTATGTCCACGATTGGTGAACTGGCGAGAGCAAGTGGCCATTGAAAAACGCGCATCTTTTCGTGACGAGCAGTATTGGGGGAAGCCAGTTTCTGGATTTGGTGATCCGACTGCGCATCTATTGGTGATGGGTCTAGCGCCAGCAGCACATGGTGCCAACCGCACAGGTCGAATGTTTACGGGAGATCGGTCGGGGGACTGGTTGTATCGAGCCATGCATCGAGCAGGTTTTGCAAATCAAGAAACCTCACGCGATGCCAGCGATGGTCTGGTCCTGATTGACGCATGGGTGACATCTGCAGTGCGTTGTGCGCCCCCGGACAATAAGCCACTACCAGAAGAGCGCGATACATGTTCAGCGTTCTTAGATCGTGAGATTGCATTGCTTCCCAATGTCGGCGTAGTGGTGTGTTTAGGATCGTTTGCGTATGTCGCGGCGAGCGCGCAGTTTGGCATCAGGCCACGACCAAAGTTCGGACATGGAGTAGAGGCAGAGACAAATAATGGACTCACGCTGCTGTGTTCGTATCACCCGAGTCAGCAAAACACTTTCACGGGCACGCTGACTGAATCAATGCTCGACGATGTCTTTAGTCGTGCAAAATCTCTAGTTGCGAAGTAATGACACTATTTCTGAACCGCCATACACAAGAGCAATACAGGCCAGAAATATTCCAAAGATTCTGCGCAGTTTTTGATCACTCAGACTTAGTGCAAGTTTCGCCCCAAGTGCTGCTCCAGGAATTACTCCAATGGTGAGCAACAGCGCATAACGCCAATCAACGCCACCTTGCAGAGTATGCGTAATGGTGCCAGGAACTGCAAAGAACCCAACACATATCAGGCTTGTTGCGATTGCATGTTTCATCGGAAGCGCCAGCCACTTTTTGAAAAGTGGCACCATCACGATGCCTCCACCAACACCCAGTAAACCCGACAGTCCTCCCGCAATTACACCAACACCGATTGCATGCATCGTTATTGATGGATTCTCTTTGGCTCGCTCCATGTTTGCAAGATCTTGAGTTTCTCCACCACGAATGAGACCGGTTGCACTCCACATTAAAATAAGTGCGGTCAGAATCATGAGTGGATGCCCATCGCCAGGCAATAGATCTGCGGCTCGAGCACCAATCACAGATGCGATGATCCCGGCAGGAACAGTCTTTTTAACAACATCCCAACGCACGAGTTTCTGCGGGGCATATTTTAGTGAACCAGAAATAGCGCCGGGAAGAAGCGATGGCAATGTCGTACCGATTGCCATTGCCGCGGTGCAACCGAGTGCACGAATTGCTGGAGTGCTGATGACAGCCCCGCCAACGCCAAATGTCCCGGACATGATCCCGGTTCCGACTCCGGCAACGATGGTAAGCGCATCGCGCAGAATTCCGGCATCCATAAAAACTAGCGATTCATGACAGATGACATCATGGAGGCGGCCTGAGCATGGGCCGCACGACCGTCATCTAGAAAATCAGCCATCGAGAGAAACCCGTGGAACATTCCGTAGTAGCGAACAAGACTCGTCGGAACTCCATTGGCAGATAAACGCGCTGCGTATTGCTCGCCCTCGTCGCGCAACGGATCGAACTCTGCGGTGATTACTAATGCAGGGGGAGTGCCTGCAATAACGGCATCCGATGCCATGATCGGCGAAACACGTGGATCAACATTGTTGGTTACGCCGCCGATGTAGTGATCAAAAAACCACTCCATGCCACCACGCGTGAGGAGTGGTCCATTCTTGTTTTCTTCATAAGAAGGTGTCGCCATACGTGCATCAGTGACCGGGTAGATCAGCAACTGAAAAACTAATGGCACTATTTGAAGTTGCGCCACGACAGCGGCCAAGTTTCCGCCAGCACTGTCTCCGCCCACCGCAACGCACGCGGGATTGCAGCCAAGGGATGCCGCATTGGCGTGAGCCCATCGGGTGACCGTCACTGCATCTTCTATTGCTGCAGGAAACTTATGTTCCGGAGCAAGTCGGTAGTCAACCGCAAGGATTGCAACCCCAGATTTATTACACAAACTCCGACAGACTGAATCATGTGATTCAAGATCTCCGACCACCCAGCCACCCCCATGAAAATAGAGCAGCAATCCTAAATTGGTGTTGTCGTTAGGACGGTAGAGGCGGCAGTTGACTCCGTCTGCATCGAGATCACGCATGTGGTGAACATTTTCGGTAGCAGGAACTCGTCTGCTGTCGTACATCTCGCGAGCTTCGATGGCGCTCAATTCGTTCATCGCAGGGCCGCCGATTTGGGCGAGCATGTCAAATATCAACGTGGCTTGAGGATGCAAAGGCATGTCAGGCGCTCGGCACTTCTGCCTCTGGTGCAACAACTTTTTTCTTTGGTGGTGGTACTCCGACAGCTGGTTCTTTATCAGCCCAATCTGGCCAACGACGACGACTTACGATCGAGAGCGTGCGAAGAAGTTTCATTGCGACTTCGTCTTCTTGGGCAGGTCGAGCAGTGATGACACCATCAGCAATCATTCGATTGATGACTTCTTCACCAAGTTCGGTACGCACGATTGTGAGCGTCCAGTCGTTGTCTGCTCCGATGCCGCCAGTCGCAATATCAGAGTGTTCGGCTGCAAAGTCAGGACATGTCTTGCAGCCCTCACGGGTCCATTGATGGCATTCTTTGAGATTGATTTCATGGTAAGAGCCGTCTTTCATCCAAATCTGAAAAACGCCCTTGATGTTCATTTTGACCATGTCTTGTTTTTTGAGACCGTATTTGGCCTCAAAAAGTTCGGGGAAGATTGCGTCATCAAATGTTTTTGAGCACAACAACCCGATCGTGAATAAGAACGGTCGCGAAACTTTTCCGGCTTTGCGATCCCACATCACGGGAGGAGATGATGTTTGGCAACCCATTCCGACCAGAGCAAGCCGACTGAGCCCGAGTTCTTTGGCCTCCACGAGAGCAAGTGGATTAGCACAGTATGTGTAGCGGCTTCCAGCAGTTGCAAGAACTTCTTCCGGAGTGCGCACAACGGCGGGTTTTGCTTTCCATGCATCGTCTGTTTCGACTCCACTGACAAGTGCGCCATCGATGTAGTCGTTCTTGAGCAACCAGATCAGCATTGCAGAGACGAAGCCACCGTCTTGTCCTTTTTCGTGTTGCACTTTGTCGGTGGCACGAGTGAGAAGAAGTTGTCGCCAGATGCCGGCCATCTCGTCTGGTTCGCGGGTGCGACCAAAGAGATGCATATCCGCAGATGATTCCCAATGCCTGAATCGAGGGCATGCACGAGTGCAAGTGGTGCAACCTTTCTCGCCATGAATGCAGTTATCAAGGCCGAGTTCTTCTTCGATATGAAAGGGCTTGTATTTGCCTTCTTCGTGTTCGTAGCCAATGACATCGTGCGGACATGTCACAACGCATCCAGCACACCCTGTGCAAAGACCCGTGTTGATGACTTCTTCGTATAGTTCTTTCCATTGCGCTGTCCAGCGCTCCGCTTTGGCAGGGGCATCACTTGTCATTGTCATAGGTGCAAGATTAGGTGGTCAGGGGTTCGACTCTTCCATTGCACTTGATGTTGACTGCGAGACTGTTCTAAATGGCGTCAGAACCTTGTTCACCTGTGCGGATTCTGACAATCTGCTCGACTGCGGTGACCCAGATTTTGCCATCACCGATCTTGCCGGTCGATGCTGCCTGACGAATCACGTCCACCACGTTGTTGGCCACCGAATCGTCAACAACGAGTTCGATGCGAACCTTTGGCACAAGGTCGATCTGGTATTCGGCTCCGCGGTATGTCTCGGTGTGTCCACCTTGGCGCCCAAAGCCCTTGACTTCAGTCACGGTCATTCCCTGAACGCCTGCAGTTTTTAGAGCATCCTTTACATCATCGATCTTGAAAGGTTTGATGACTGCGGTGATGAGTTTCATGTGGTGGTCTCCTGTTTGTAGAAAGAATAGTGCATCATGACTGGTATGCAGTCTCGGCGTGTTGGCTTTGGTCGAGTCCGATAAGTTCATCCTCTGTGCTGACGCGTAGTCCAATGGTTCGGTCTATTGCGATAGCGGCGATTCCGGTCACAACAAAAGAGAACACCAATGTTGCTACGACGGCGATGAATTGATCGCCAAGAAGAGATGCGCCTCCACCCAAGAACAGTCCGTCAGCGCCGAGCGAGTTGACAGCAGTATCCGCAAAGACGCCGAGCAGCATCGCTCCTACGATTCCGCCAACAAGGTGAACTGCAATGACATCGAGACTGTCATCAAAGCCAAACTTTGTTTTCAGCGAGAGGCAGAGGTAGCACACTGCACCAGCCACTGCTCCAATGATGATTGGTGATGCACCACCAACAAAACCTGCGCACGGAGTGATGGCAACAAGTCCGGCTACTGCACCTGATGCTGCACCAAGTGACGTTGCGTGACCTGCACGTAGTTTTTCGACAACCAACCACACCAGCATCGCTGATGCAGCAGCCAAATGAGTGTTGACCAATGCCTGGGCAGCGAGTCCGTTGGCGCCGAGTGCCGAACCAGCGTTGAAGCCAAACCATCCGAACCACAAAATTCCGGTTCCTAACATTGTGAAAGGCAGATTGTGTGGTGGCATTGCATCGCGCGGCCAACCACGACGCTTGCCTAAGACAAGCACAACTGCAAGCGCAGCAGCACCAGCATTGATATGCACAACTGCACCACCAGCAAAGTCCAATGCACCGCGTTTGAACAGCCAACCATTGGGGCTAAAGACCCAGCGAGCAACAATTGGGTACACGAGAATGCTCCACACGCCAATGAGCACTGCGTACGCGCTGAACTTCATGCGATCAGCAGTTGCACCGGTAATGAGTGCTGGCGTGATCACAGCAAACATCATCTGATAGGCAAAGAACGCAAGGATCGGAATAACAAGACCAAAATCTCCGGTGTATCCGGGTAGTTCAGCAATTTTGGCAAGATCTTTCATGAAGATGAAGTCGAGGTTGCCGATGTATTGACCGCTGCCTCCAAAGGCCAAACTGAATCCGACGGCTGCCCAGATCACGCTAATTAATCCCATTGCAAAAAAGTTTTGCATCAACATGCCGAGCATATTTTTAGAACGGACCATCCCGCCGTAGAAAAACGCCAGACCGGGTGTCATGAACGCGACAAGTGCTGTTGAGATGAGCACCCAAGCAGTTGCTCCTGTATCGATATCCGCTAGCAAAATACTCATAGGGGTCTCCGTCCTTCGTTTGGATGCTGTACGACCTTTAAACTAGAAGATAATTGTTGCCAGAATGTTTCGCGTGTGTGGCGATTGCGTGTGTGCTGAAATACTTAGCGCAGTGATTGCTCAACTTTGGCTATCGCAGAATCACGCACCTTGTCGTTGTCAGCAAGAGCGATGGCGGGATTTCGCCGAACCTAAGCGCCAGCGTAAAAGCGGAGGTGTTATGACGGTGGTAACGAGCACCACGAGCAACACAACTGCGTAGAGATCTTCATCAAAGACACCTACTTGAAGACCGATCGTGGCAAAAACTAAGCCAACCTCTCCTCGTGGAACCATTCCGATTCCGATGATGAGTTTGTCCGCCATCGTTCCGATCGCGCCGAGAGACGCCAACATCTTGCTGGCGATTGCGATGACCGTCAGAACTGTTGCAACCCACAATACGTGTGTCTGAAAAAACTTTGTGACATCAGTATCGATTCCGATTTGTAAAAAGAATATTGGAATCAGCAGATTTCCAAGCACAGAGAACTCGCGTGCAACGCGATCATGTTGGGGAACTTTTCCAAGAGCAATGCCTGCCATAAATGCGCCAATGATGGGCGCAAGATTGGCAGCATCAGCAGCGGCTGCAAATCCAAATGCTGCTGCACCGGCTAGAACTCCGATTGTCGCTGGTGATGCAGCGCGCAAACCAATGGCACCAAACAGACGTGGAATAACGAGTATTCCCACAATGCCACTCACAGTTAAAAATGCGACTGCAAGTGCAACCGTTCCAAACACGCTGGCAATGTCAACAGACCCGTCTTTAACGATGCGGGTGACGACGGCAAGAATGATGAGACCAAGCACATCATCGGCAACTGCAGCGCCAAGAACGATGCGTGCTTCAGTAGAACTCAATGCATGTAAATCTCCAAACACTCGAGCCGTGATGCCAACGCTTGTGGCCGCCAATGCAGCACCAAGAAAAAGAGATGCATTCATTGTTTCTCCAAGTGCGTATCCGGCAATAACTCCAGCGCTCATCGGCAACACGACTCCGATTACTGCAACACTGAGTGATGCTCGTCCAACACGTCGGAGTTCTACGAGGTCCATTTCAAGACCCACCTGAACAAGCAACACGATCACGCCTAACTCGGCCAACACCTTGAGAGCATCGGATGGGTTGACCAACCCCAACACTGAGGGGCCAAGTGCGAGACCGGCGATGATTTCTCCAAGAACTGCGGGAACACGAATTCGTTCGGCCAGTTCTGCCGCCAGTTTGGCGACGACCAAGACAAGAGCGAGATCAAGAAGAATCTGACCAAAGTCAAGTTGGCCAGCCGACCCAAGCAGAACTGAAAACATGGTGATTAAAAAGCGGTATCTGGCGTTACCAGAAGGGCCTCAGCAGCACAGATGGCCACTGAACTTAGTATCCATCCACGACGACGAACAGTGATAATTGCTGTATCTCTGAGCATTGTTCATAGGTTACTCACTGCTCCGTCGCAGAGGCGCTCAGTGCAATACGGGTCGTCGAGACAAACGGTACAAAACCTATGTCTTTCGGGTATGCGCCACATGTGAAGGCTGTGTAAACAGACACACGAAGACGAATTGCCTAATTGGGGGCTTTTGCCGTAAGAATGTTGTTATGGATCTTTCATATTCCCCAGAAGCAGAAGTTTTTCGCACAGAAATCCGATCATGGCTCACCGACAATCTGCCCCCAGGTTGGTTTGACGAGGGTTTTCAGATGAGCGGGGATGCCCGCAAGAAGTTCAATGAAGAATGGCCAGAAAAACTTTTTGGTGGTGGCTGGATCTGCGCAACATGGCCAACTGAATACGGCGGCAAAGGCTTGTCGATCATGGAAGGTGTTGTCTTGGCCGAAGAATTTGCTCGCGCAAAGGCGCCGATGCGTGGTGACTTTTTTGGTGACACACTTGTTGGTCCGACAATCTTGCAGTGGGGAACCGAAGAGCAAAAGAAAGAATTCTTGCCAGGCATTCTCAAAGGACAGACGCACTGGTGTCAAGGTTTTAGTGAGCCAAACAGCGGCAGTGACCTTGCATCGCTAAAGGCAACAGCAGTTCTTGACGGCGAAGAGTGGGTGATTAACGGACAAAAGGTTTGGACGACACAGGGACACAACGCCGACTATTGCTTCTTGTTGACACGTACTGACCAAACCGCGAAGCACGCCGGAATCTCGTACATGTTGGTTCCAATGCATCAAGCAGGAGTAGAAGTTCGCGGAATCACTCAGCCCGACGGAACTGCTGAGTTCAACGAAGTCTTTTTCAATAACGCTCGGTGTCCCAAAGAAAACATTGTGGGTGGGCTCAACAACGGCTGGGCCGTTGCCAACAGCACACTCGCCTTTGAGCGTGGCATGAGTGCAACGACTGGTTATCGACGATTTGAAGCTGAGTACCTATTGATGGTGCAAGAAGCAGTCGAGAACGGCAAAATTTGTGACCTTACGACGCGACAAAGGCTGATGAAGTATTACTCCAAGATTCAGATTCTTCGTATCAATGGATTGCGCTCGCTGACGTCTACTCTCAACAAAACAAAAGATCTATCAATTGCGGCCTTGGGTTTGACGAACAAAATGTTTTGGTCAGAGATGCATCAAGAGTCAATGGAACTTGCCCTTGATATTTGTGGAGCAAAAGCGATGTTGGTTGATGCCAGCATTGGCGAAGGTTGGCCAGGTGTTGGTCGTGACAAACGCCGCGCTGGTTATCCAGTGAGTCCAATGATGTCGGCGTTCTTTTTTTCACGAAGCGAAACAATCTGGGGCGGCACGAGCCAAATTCAGCGCAACATTGTGGGGGAGCGTCTGCTCGGTTTGCCAAAAGAACCAAAGGCTTCAGGAGAATAAACAAACTCGTTAGTCGTTTGTGTTCTGGCCATTCTCTAAAGCGGTCGTATTGCGAAGTGGTCGCTCTTCCAAGATAAGTGCCAATACAAAGGCAATAACAACAAAAGGGATGAGCACCTTAAATACCAAGCTGATTGCGTTCGTCATGGCGTCCATCACGGCAGACTTTGCTGGTTCTGACAGCGAATTAATCAGTCGTGGTTTGCTCAAGTGCTCAAGGTTTTCTGGCGACAAGTTGCTTTTGAGCTGGCCATTGACGAGCGCACCAAATGCAGCCAATGAAATGGTGTTTCCGAGTGATCGAAACAAGATCACGGTTGAACTCGCGACGCC
>JAEMRC010000031.1:4759-7944 GCA_016463545.1 Ilumatobacteraceae bacterium | reverse complement strand
TTTGTCGGCGAGATCCCGGTGACGGCTTGTAAAAATAAGGGCATAAACGCACCAACCGACATCAGCATTCCACCGAGGATGGCGATCATCGGTAGAACGACTTGCATCACGGGGTTACGAAATAGACGAAGCGGCATAATGGGGTTGGCTGTGCGTGGCTCAGTCCAGATAAACAACGTCAACAAGATGCAGGTCAACGCAGCCATTGTGATGTTGGCAGAGGACGCCCAGCCGTATTCTTCTGACGTCCATGAAAACATCAGAATAAGCGATGTCACTGACGAGATGAGCAAGAAAGCACCTCGATAATCGATCTCGGTAGGTCGAGGAATAAATGGTAATTTCAGCGATGACGCGGTGACAATCAGCGCAATTATTCCGATTGGTATATTGATTAAAAATATCCAGCGCCAATTTAATTGTTCAACAAAAAAACCACCAAGCAGAGGCCCGGCAACGCTGCTAACGGCGAACACACTCATAAATGCCCCGACGTATCTGCCGCGATCACGCGGCGACACTATGTCTGCAATCACCACATATGACATGGCCATGATGCCGCCACCACCCACGCCTTGAACCCCTCGCGCAGCGACAAGAAAAGTCATCGAATTAGCCATTGCGCACAACAGCGAACCGATAATAAACGCAATCACTGCAATCTTGACGAAGAGTCGCCGACCATAGATGTCACTCAATTTGCCAAAGAGCGGCGTTGCTGCTGTTGATGCCAACAAATACGAAGTTGTCACCCATGTGTAGGCGCGAAATCCACCGAGTTCACCGACAATGGTGGTGAGTGCCGTGTTGACAATGGTGCCGTCAAGGGCGGCCAGCATTACTGCTGTCATCATTCCGGCGTAGACCATCCGTATTTGATGCTGCGTTATCTGAAACGGGGCATCAGGTGCAACAGTTTCAGTGTTTGTCATTAGTTGTATAGTACAACCAAAGAATTAGGCGTCTGTTATCGGACTGTTGGTTTAGTAGTCACCTGCAAGGTCGCGTTTGTTGCGCTCACTCGAAAACGCTGCGTGATTCAAGATGTTGCGAGCCATTGAACTCATCTGCTGCTCAGAACGCGCCCGATAGACAGCAGTTCGCACTGCGTGTGCCTCTGTTGATGCTGGTTCGACGAGTACGGCGAACTCCACGAGATGACACGCCATTCGCAAGTCACCATCAGTCGCTAACTGTTGAGCCCGTTCGAGAACTTTTTCGAGTCCACCAGACAACGCAATCCATTCCTTCGCCTGTTGGGCGCGTGGTGCTGGCAACAAGTTGTCAGGTTCTCCTTCGTACCAACCTCCGTATCGTCTCCAAACATTGCGCACAATAAATTGCGGATGGTCATAGACGGGTTTCAGGTAGGGGAGTTCTCGCAGGTGTTCTGGTACTTCTACTTCGTGAATCACTTGGTTGAGGCTCTTGCCTTGATTCATCAATGAAAGAGTTTGTATTTCAAGCGAATCAAGAAGATCCGCTGTGTCGTTCAGTGCTCGCGAAATTCTGTCAGCACCAAAGATCGGAAGACCATGACCGCTCAGCATCGTCTCGGCGCCGCATGCGGCCATGTCGCGAAGTGCTGTTGCCCAATCGCTGACGAAGCGTTGAACTTTTTGTGGATTACCAGCGTTTGGAACAGCCCAAATGAATAAATCCCCTGGATGGAGAATTTTTTTCTCCGGACACCAAGTCCACGTCGCATCATCGGTTTCTCCGCGAGCATGTCGCAACTCAAAAGTCAAATCACCTTGCTTGAATGTCAGCCTGTCTTTGTACGTCACATCTGGATACCGATAGTGCTCTGGCCATGTAAATGTTTCAACAGGCAGCGCAAACTGTCGTTGATTAATTTTTGCGTTCCAGCCATTTGTTTTTTCGTAGCGATGAAAATGATCCGGCAGGTCTTCATGCGCATAAACAGTGGGAGGTGCCCATTTTTTATCGACGGCTTCTTCTTCAAACCTGCGCGTGCCAAAAACATGATCAATATGGTGATGTGAATACACAGCCGCATGCAGAGGTGCAACGGGACGCCATGCTCGCACTGACTCAAACACATGATCGCTGTCAAACCAACCACCCGTATCGAGCATCACTAAGCCATCACCTGTATCAATTGCGTTAACCGAGGCGATAGAGATAAAAGTGAGAACATCGGGAATGATTTCTTCTGCTACGCGACCCAGCACGGGACGTACTGGGTGATGCTCATGAACTAGATCACCTTCTCCGTTCCAGTGTTTTTCGGCAAGTGAGCGAATCGTTTCTTGTTCCATATTTTGAGCATAAGCGATAAGTCCTATGCTGTTGGAGTGTCTAGCGCTAGCGCCTTACAACGCTCAAAAATGAAGAGCCCGATTGGCATCTTGACTCTGATTGCTTCGCCAAGAGGTTTGTCGTGTCTGTTGTTTTCGCAGAGCCCGATACCTCAGTCACTGCGCGAGAAAAGCATTGTTGACTCTCGAGAGAATCAAATTGTTACGACAGCCAAAACACAACTTGAAGAGTATTTTGCAGGTCAAAGAGACACATTTACCGTGCCGCTAGATCTAGTTGGCACACCATTTCAGGTGCAAGTGTGGAAATCACTGACCAAAGTAAAGTTTGGGGCGACGCGGTCGTATAGCGAGCAAGCCTCCAGCATCGGACGTCCCACTGCGGTACGCGCAGTAGGCAGTGCCAACGGAAAAAATCCAGTGGCGATTATTTTGCCGTGCCACAGGATCATCGCGTCTGATGGTTCAATCGGTGGGTTCTCTGGAGGCATCAAGAACAAGATGTGGTTATTAAAGCACGAGCAACGAACTCTCCACTAATGTCTCATCCATGAATATCACATCAAATGTCTTGGCAGTCGCTTTAGCGCTCATCTGCATACTCAGTGCCATCGGAGATTTCACAAAAAATCCACGAGTCATCGAAACAACTCGCAGGCTTGGTATCCCAGATAATCGAGTAAATATCCTGGGTGGTCTCAAAGTTGCCGGCGGTGCTGGCGTCGTTATCGGGTTCTGGATACGCGGGCTTGGAATTCTGAGTGGAGTATGTCTCGTTCTTTATTTTGTTTGCGCTGTTGCTTCGCACTCGCGCGTCGGAGACAAAATCAAAGAATCAGTGCCAGCAGCATTTCTGCTTGGGCTTGCATTGCTGTACACCTTGACAACTATCGCTCGTTAAAC
>JAEMRC010000031.1:0-4659 GCA_016463545.1 Ilumatobacteraceae bacterium | reverse complement strand
ACCAGTTAAATGGTGACAACGAGTTCGGTGATTCCGCGCACAAACGAACTGGCTTTGTATGTTGGCTCGGCGTCTTCGTTGGCGATGCGCAAAGTAGGTATTCGTTTGACAAGTTCTTCAAGGACCACTTTGATCTCGAGGCGTGCAAGGCTCGAACCCAAACAGAAGTGAGGCCCGAATCCGAATGCGATATGTGGATTCGGATCGCGATGTAGATCAAATCTCATCGGGTCCTCAAAAACGGTTTCATCACGATTTGCCGACGGATACATCATCAAGACTTGATACCCCTCAGGGATAGTGACGCCACGAACATCAATGTCACGCGTCGCGACACGACTCATGCTGACGATTGGTGTTACCCAGCGCAAACACTCTTCTACTGCACCCGGAATCAGCGAAGGATCGGCAACAAGTGCGTCCCACTGTGAGCGGTCAGCAAGCAAAGCCTGAAGACCACCGCTGATGACATTGCGTGTCGTCTCGTTGCCTCCAACTAAGAGCAGCAATGCGTTGCCTTGTGCTTCGTTAAAGGTTAAGAGACCATCATTATTATGTGCGCCGATGAGCACTGAGATCAGATCATCACCTGGAGCCGCTGTGCGATGAGTGGCTAACTCTGAGAAATACATGTACCAGGCAACTGCTGCATTAATGACGTCGTCTGTAATATTTTCAGGACCGTCTGCTCCCTGGATCATCTGGTCACTCCAGTGCTGTAGCAACTCGTAGTCAGATGGTGCAATACCCAACATTTCGCCAATCAAAGTCATCGGCAACGGCCGAGCAATCGCAGTTACTACATCAAAGGTTCGCGCCTCAATGGCTGCATCGATTAATGATTCCAAGACATCACGAACGTGTTGCTCGTAGCGTGCCATTTGTTTGGGTGTAAAGCCTTTTGAAACGAGTCTGCGTTGCTCGCCATGCTTAGGATTATCTGCATCAATCATGGAGTGCTGCTGCTCACCATTTGGTCGTGAACCATTGGCGCTACTGAATAATTCTGGTTGTCGCTCTGCCCAGATGATGTCAGCATGCATTAAAAGCGCGTACGTATTGGTGTCAGCGTCTAGCGCCACTGGCTCTGTGGCGCGTAATTTGGCAAACACATCGTGTGGTTGGTCGTACCATGAGCGGTCAAAAAAATGAGTTCCCATCCCTGACACCTTAGTAAGGGTGGCCGAGCAGGCAGAATAGGGAGATGGGATTGCTCAAAGACACAATCAAGGCCGACCTCACGACCGCAATGAAAGCACGCGACGAACTGCGAGTCTCTACTTTGCGACTGGCTTTGGCTGCAATCATGAATGCTGAGGTCGCCGGAGACGAGGCCGTTGAACTTTCTGACGATCAAGTCCTGGGTGTGTTACAGGCAGAAGCAAAAAAACGCACTGAAGCAGCCGAGATCTATGAGCAAGCCGGCAGAGCAGAGACAGCAGCCAAGGAGCGCGCAGAGTTTGCCGTGCTTGAGACATATTTACCTGCGTCGATTAGCGACGAAGAATTAGCAGAGATTGTCAAACAAGAAGTCGCAGTTGCAGCGTCTGCTGGTCAAACAGGAGGCAAGGCGATGGGACTCGTAGTCAAGGCAGTTCGAACACGAGCTGGCTCTGGTGTTGATGGCGGCAAAGTTGCCGCATTGGTAAAAGCCGCCCTTGGCTGACACACGCACGTCCAGCGATGCCCAACATGAACCGGGCGAATCAGCGCTTGGTCTTGTGGCGACGATTCGAACTTTGATTGCTGAGTTGTACACGGTGCATCCAGACGTTGACGCTGATCACATCACTCATGCGTTACAACAAATTGTGCAGGATGTTCGCGCGGCACAAACGATCGAAGGACATCAACCGTATAGCGTGCGCCGAACCAGAAACCCAATGAACGGCCTCATGAATCCAATTGCGCCGCCACTTACCGTCGAACTTCTTGAGGACAAAGTTATTGGTCGTGTTCGCTTTGGAATCTCATATGAGGGTCCACCCAACTGTGTGCATGGCGGAATAGTTGCTGCTGCTCTTGACGAAGTACTTGGCCGCACGCGACATCTTGCAGGTCGCAATGTTGTGACGGGATCATTGGCAGTTCGTTACTTGGCGCCCACACCAGTGAATGTCGATCTTGTGGTTGAGGCGTATATCGCTGAGCGCACCGAAACAAAAATGATTGTTCGTGGAGAAATGCGCCACGGTGACACCGTGACCGCTTCGGCAGAAGGAGTCTTTGTTTTTATGGATCTAGATCGCTTCACAACACTCGTTAAAGATGCACGAAAGGCAGCCACGCAATGACCAATGAACTTATTCTTGATTCTCTTCGTCGACGCATGCGCGCAATGCATTCGCTCTACGAAGAAGCAACATCTACGATGACCGTTGAGAATGTCAACCACCGAGAGCGCGACGGAATCTTGCCGATTGCGTTTAGTCTGTTTCATTACATCAACATGCAGGATTCAAGTTTTATGATGCTGACAGGCCAGATGCCGATCTGCAATCAAGAGTGGCTTGACCGAATCTCGCCGGCGATTGCCGATCACGGCAAGCATCGCACTCCAGAAGAAATGCAGTTTCAACAGATTGGCAACTATGCAGCCTTTATTGAATACATGAACACGGTCTTTGCTCGCACCGAGCAGTGGCTGACAGAACTGCAACCAGAAGAACTCAATCGAGTGGTGATCGAGCGTCCGTTCCCACCCCAAGTCGCCAGCACTTTTAGTGCTCGCGTCGCAGGGGAGCCCGGGCTCACGGTGCTTGACGGCATCGAATGCTGGCTGTATCAGCATGGTCTTCGACATATGGGAGAAATCGAATTGGCCCGCAGTTTCGTGGGGCTTCAAGGCATGACGTCGTAAGGCGGATACCAGAGATTGTATTTGTCTTACTTATGTGCATACCTCTCCGCTAAGTAAGAGAACTATAAGAATATGCACAAGCACAAGTGCAAGCCGTGTTCGTTGCCCTGTTGTTAACTAACCTCGCTAACTATGTCAAAAAAGTTCTTCACAAAACCATCTCTATTCATTCCCGTTCTGTTCATGACTCTCGCTGCCTGTGGATCTGGTGACAAATCAACAACAGTTGAATCAACTGTGACCGACACCCCCGCAATCAGTGCCACCAATCCCGATCGCAAAAACATGCACGGTGTGCGTTACTGCGAGATACTTCTGCTCAGTAGCAAAGATGACGGCATTCATGCCGAAGTATTCAACACCTATCCCCTCAATGAATGTCCGGATGATCAATGGAAAGCCATTGACACCGCCGCAATCACCAAAGCCGAAGGTGTTGTCTCGGCTTTACCAAACGGACCCCGCTATTGGGCCATGGACTCAGTCGCGAAGTCAGACATGACTGAGACGTACAAGAAAACATTCGGTGAGATCGAAATGAATCGCTATGCGAGTGTTTACCTCGGGACGAGCCCTGCCAACATGCTTAATCCCTACAGTCCGCGTGCGGTGGACCGCAAAGCGGCATTCACATTCGATGCTGGCACCACGGTGTACATGCTGCATGATGCCGAAGGAAAGACATACGTCATGCAAAGTTGGAGTCAGCAGACCGATCCGGAGCTCACTGAGGACGACTTGTTAACTCTTGCCGAGCGGCTACAACTTCCCGAAGGTTGGACATATGACTACAAGACTTTGACGCAAGAGTTTGTTGTTGAGACTCGCGCCGAAGATGCTCAAGTATTAAGCGACGATTTGCGTAACAGCTACTCGTACGTCGCCACCGCTCCGTAAACGGTCTTTGGTGCCCACGGCAGGAATTGAACCTGCGACCCCTTCCTCCGGAGGGAAGTGCTCTATCCGCTGAGCTACGTGAGCGTATTGATGATCACATCAGCCTAAAGGTTAGCGGTGATGTGAATTGAAGCCTGCGCGCAGGGCTTCCATGCGACACAATAGGAAGACCATGTCAGACCCTCTTCATGCCGTTGCCGAGCGTTTTGCTCAGGCCTTTGCCACTGTGGCAGGCGACATTGCCGACCCAGTAGTGCGACCAAGTGATCATGCTGACGCCCAGATCAATGGCGCGCTTGGGGTGGCCAAGAAACTCGGCACTAATCCGCGCCAAGTTGCCCAAGATGTTCTTGTCGCAGCAGGCGATGTCAGCGACATGTGCTCAAGTCTTGAGATAGCAGGGCCTGGTTTTATTAATGTCACTTTAAGTAATGAGTTTTTATCAACTCAACTCCAGAGTGCGATGAACGACACGCATCTTGGCGTGCGCGTCGCACCAACAAGACTCACTGCAGCAGTTGACTATTCGGCTCCCAATGTTGCCAAAGAAATGCATGTTGGCCATTTGCGATCAACCGTGATTGGTGACTGCATTGTTCGTTTGCTTGAATTCGTGGGACACACCGTGATTCGCGAAAATCACATTGGCGACTGGGGAACCCCGTT
The DNA here is from genome assembly GCA_016463545.1 of Ilumatobacteraceae bacterium. Lineage (GTDB taxonomy): Bacteria > Actinomycetota > Acidimicrobiia > Acidimicrobiales > Ilumatobacteraceae > UBA2093. The sequence goes on along the minus strand of JAEMRC010000031.1, from coordinate 236 downwards.
TGGCATGTTGATCGAACACCTGATTGACATGGGGCAAGATACTGCCGCGCAAGAACTGGGAGTCGGAGACCTTGACGGCTTTTATCGGGCGGCTCGCAATGCGTTTGACTCCGATGACGCATTTAAAGATCGCGCACGCGCACGAGTGGTGTTACTACAGAGCGGAGACGCAGAGACGCTGCACTTGTGGCGAACACTTGTGTCGGAGAGCACACGATATTTCAATCATGTGTATC
>JAEMRC010000030.1:14846-19801 GCA_016463545.1 Ilumatobacteraceae bacterium | reverse complement strand
CCAATAGCGGGGCGCCATTTGATATTGGGTGGAGTTGTTTTTGATGGTGATCGAGTGTTGATCGGGCATAGTGATGCCGATGTTGTCGCGCATGCGGTTGCAGATGCACTGTTGGGCGCTGCGGGTCTTGGTGATATCGGTCAGCACTATCCAGATACAGACGTGCAATGGAAAGGAGCTAATTCGTTAATGATTTTGACCGATGTTGCACACAAACTTCGTGATGCAGGTTGGAAAATTGGCAATGTTGATTGCAGTGTCGTTTGTGAATCACCAGTGATTGCTCCTCATCGAGATCAAATGCAAACTCTTTTGAGCGAGGCAGCCGGTGCACCCGTTAGCGTCAAGGGTCGGCGGGCTGAAGGTCTTGGCGCAATCGGCCGCAGCGAGGGAATTGTGTGTTTCGCATCGGCCGTAATAACTCGGTTGTAATAACTCGGCCGTAATAATAAGGAGCGAATAATGGCAGGTAAAGGTCCACAGCGAGGTCGGGCTCCACAACGTGGCAGAGCAACAGTTCGACGATCGACAGATCGCGGACCCTCCAACGCAGGGAAGAAATCTCCAGCCAAGGGACTCGGCGGTGAGCAAGTTGAGGGTCGTCAAGCCGTGCGTGAGTTACTTATTGCCCAGCGACGCAAAGTACAAGAAATATGGATTGCAAGTGATATTGATGCGAGCGAAATTATTGAAGACATTGTGCAACTTGCAGAAGCTTCACGCGTTCCAGTCAATGACGTATCGCGTCGCGTGCTCGAAGATCAAGCGCGCAGTGAAGCACCACAAGGAGTCCTTGCATTTGCCGCATCGTTGCCTGAAGCAAACTTTGAATCGTTGTTAGTGACCAACGGATCACGCAAACCGTTTCTCGTTGCTGTTGACGGCGTGACTGACCCTGGCAACTTTGGGGCGTTGTTGCGATGTTGTGAAGGTGCTGGAGTGACAGGCGTCGTCGTGCCGCGACATCGCGCAGTACATGTAACTCCTACTGTTGCCAAGTCAGCAGCAGGAGCAATTGAGTATGTACCAATGAGTCTGGTAGCGGGTTTGCCGGGGGCGATTACTCAAATGCGAGACAAGGGTGTTTGGGTGGTTGGTCTTGACGACTCCAGCGATCGACCATTGTTCGATATTGCCAATTTGGCGGATGAAGCCATTTGTTTGGTGCTTGGTGCTGAAGGCTCTGGTATCTCACGCCTTGTTCGGGAGCGATGCGACATGGTGGTCTCGATTCCGATGATGGGGCAGTTGGGGTCGCTGAATGTGTCTGCGGCAGCAGCGTTGGCAACTTATGAAGTTGCCCGTGTGCGCGCGGTGAGTCACCCCTAGGCTGGTCACGCGTCTGAAAGACGTTTCGCCGGGTTAGCTCAGTGGCAGAGCAACCGCCTTGTAAGCGGTAGGTCGTGGGTCCGACTCCCACACTCGGCTCCATAAGGGTTTGCGCAATAATCAAACCCGAGATGGGCATCGTGTTCACCGTGTGCCCTTTTGCTCCACTACCGTAATGAGTTACATCCCGACAGCGCTAGGAGACACAGTATGAATCAGCCCAAGTCACGCGGAACTCGATCTTCATTTTCAATGCCCAACAATGCAACTCTGGGCGCAGTGGTTGCAGTGGTTGCAGTCATACTTGGTTTTTTAATTCTTAAAAGTGTCAGCAGTGACGGTGGTTCTGGGTCGGTGACACCCCCGGTAGACGCGGTTGAAACCCCGACTACTGTCGACCCTGCGGCTCCGCCAGTAGTGACAGTTCCGACCCTCACCGCGTTTAAGGTTCAGATTGCTAATGCGTCAGGCGTAGCAGGCAGTGCCGGAAAACTGACCCTTGAAATGCAGTCTCTTGGATACGTGACACAGCCGGCTCTCAATGTGGCTCCTGGTACGCCAAAGCGTCAGATCACGGGTGTTTTTTATCTTGCTGGCTGCGAGGCGAATGCCCAGAACGTGGCAGAACGTTTGGGAAGTTCTCCAGAAGTTGGGGCGATGCCAACACCTCTGCCACTTGAAACTGGAACATTGCGCGAAGCATGCGTGCTTATTTTGCTTGGAACAGACATCGCCGGAAAGACATTGCCAGGTGCGACTGCTGCCGGCAACGGAACCGCTACAACTGACACCACTACAACTGTCGCTGGCTAATTACGATGACGCCAACAGGCGTTGCACAATCTGTGTTGCTTGTTCTTCGATGCAGTGCAGAACACGACTCATTGAAATTTCTGCACCGTAGTGAGCGACCAGACTGACGGCGTTGGCTTGTCGCAATAAAGAACCGTCAATCTCAGGATCAATATCACCACAAATTGTGGCAACTTGTACGTGCGCTGGTTTGGCAATATCGCAAACACCGCCGACAACTTTGCCGGCAAAACTCTGATCATCAAGAAAGCCTTCTCCTGTGATGACAAGAGAACTGCCACGAATGGCTTCATAGAGTCCGACCTCATCGGCTACGAGTTCAAAGCCTGGGACGAGTCGTGCGCCGAGGGCACAGAGCCCGCCGGCCAGTCCACCAGCAGCGCCTGATCCCTCAATTGCGCCAACATCGACGCCAAATTGTTGTTGATACATTTGCTGCAAGCGTTCGAGGCGACCCGTTAAGAATTTAATTTGATTTGGTGCGGCACCTTTTTGGGCACCAAATATTTTTGCTGCGTTTGTGAACAGTGTGTCGACATCGCATGCAACAAGAAAATCAACACCTCGAAGTCGTGCTGGTGAGTGAATTGCTCGTACAGCACCCAGACCACCATCGGTCGTAGCAGAACCACCCAAACACACGATTATTTTTTGTGCTCCCAAGTCAAGGGCAGTATCAATGAGTTCTCCAACACCAGTAGTGGATGCAGCAACTGCATCGTTGTTGTCTGCTCCACCCACGAGGCTGAGGCCACTTGCTTTGGCCATTTCGATAATGGCAACACCGCGGTGAAAACGCCATTCAGCAGTGACTGGATCACCTAGCGGTCCCGTCACAAGTGTTGATCGATTTGCGCCGCCTAAAGCGTCAAGCGTGCCTTCGCCGCCGTCGGCAACAGGGACTTCTGTGCAGTCGACTCCGAGTTCCCAACAGGCATGTCCAATGGCAGAACAGACCGCGGCGGCTGTTGCGGAACCCTTGAATTTGTCGGCGGCGGCGACCACATGCATGACACCACGATAAGCGTGTCTAGGGTAGGAAACATGGACGAACTACTAGATCTAGATGCAACTGCACAGGCCGAATTGATTGCCACCGGCAAAGCGTCGGCTACTGAAGTTGTTGGTGCGGCGATTGCCCAAGCGCAAAGCGTGAACGAGTCAATTAATGCAATCATTCTTGAGCAATACGATCGAGCACGAACTGAAGCGGCTGGCAAACTTCCTGACGGACCATTTCGTGGAGTTCCACTTGTACTCAAAGATCTTGGATGTTCTCAGGTGGGCGAACCACATCACATGGGAACACGATTTTTAAAAAATATCGGATTCGTCGCCCCCGAAGATAGTTATTTAACGCAGCGTTTTGCGCGCGCAGGATTTGTGGTGATTGGTCGCACGAACACTCCAGAGTTTGGGACAACGATCACAACTGAGCCGCTGTCGTATGGTGCTTCGCGTAATCCCTGGAATACTGACTATTCCACGGGAGGTTCATCTGGTGGATCAGCAGCCGCAGTTGCTGCACATATCGTTCCTGTTGGACACGCAAATGACGGTGGTGGCTCTATTCGTATTCCTGCAAGTGAGTGCGGACTTGTGGGCTTGAAACCTTCTCGGGGGCGAGTGAGTCATGGACCTGATATTGGTGAATCGTGGATGGGTTCAACGATTGATGGATGCGTCACGCGAACAGTGCGCGACACGGCTGCAGTGCTCGACGTCATCAGTGGCTATGAATCGGGTGATCCGTACACCGCACCAACACCGATGCGCCCCTATGTTCTAGAAGTTGGTGCAGACCCAGGCAAATTGCGTATTGGACTATTAGATAATCCTGGTGCGTTACCTGGACTTGATCATGCCGAGTCACGGGCATCGGTTGCCGCGGCCGCCAAGATGCTTGAGTCGTTAGGACACACCGTGGAGATTGCGTCGCCACCTGCGTTAGACGAAGCAGAGTACGCCGGTCGGTTCACCAATATTGTGGCCGCATGCACGAACGCAGATATTTCATTTTTTGAAAATATGTTGGGTCGCGAACTTGGTGAAGATGATATTGAGATCGATAATTTATTGATGCGCGAGATCGGTCGGTCGGTGTCATCCGAGCAGTACATCACTGAAGTATCTTGGATGCACTCATGGTCGCGCCGAATGGTGGAGTGGTGGTTGCCACGCGATGGATCTCGTGGATTTGATGTGCTGTGTACTCCAACTCTTGCGGGACCACCACCACGCATTGGATGGCTGCGAGGTGTTGATGGCGGCACTCACATGCTGGAAATTTTGTTGTATACGGCGCAGTTCAATGTCACTGGTCAGCCTGCAGTGAGCCTGCCATTGCATTGGTCAAGCGACGGTCTGCCCATGGGTGTGCAATTTGTTGGTGCGCCATTTCGCGAAGATATTCTGATTCGTCTGGCGGCACAACTTGAGCAAGCAATGCCCTGGAAAACCCGCATTGCGCCTCTTGTGTTGAAATGAGACTGCGTCGGTAGGGTTGACGTATGTCAGTCACAGTGAGAATCCCCACCACCATGCGTCCACTATCGGGAGGCGTTTCAACCGTTGTGCTTGAAGGCTCAACATTGGCTGAGGTTTTACAAGCCCTCGATGTTGCACACAGTGGTTTTGGAGAGCGACTTTTTGATGCAGACGGCGCACTTCATAAATTTGTCAATATCTTTGTTGCCGACGACGACGTTCGCTATCTGCAGGGTCTTGATACTCCAGTGAAACCCGGCGACACCGTGTCGATTATTCCGGCTGTCGCTGGTGGTTGCTAGAACCCTGCAATTAAGAGAACCCTG
>JAEMRC010000030.1:6701-14746 GCA_016463545.1 Ilumatobacteraceae bacterium | reverse complement strand
ATGTCTGCGTCTTTCATGAGCGCATCCGGAAGCGTGAGCAAATTAAATGTTCTAAAAAAAGCTCGCATCACAACTGCGTCTGTGCGCATGGCCGGCAATAGACCATCGCGAAACACCGCCCGCATCATTGTGCGCGGATCTGTCGTGTCACTGTCAGGGTCTTGATCATCAAGAATTGCGTTGGCCACTCTGCGAGCCTCTGTGTCTTGCTCGACTGTTGATTTGTACCACGGATACAACTCTCGTTGTGTTGACTCGTGTAGTTCGGTGGCTTGAGCTGCAACATCGTCAGGATGATGTGCAACTGCCTGAGCCATTAGGTGCGCATGCAGGAAACTTGTGGTGCAACCGCGCCCGTAAAGGGGATTAGTGCAGAGATGTGCGTCTCCGACGACATGCATGCCCAAGACGACCGGTTTGTTGTCGACAACGTATTCTCTCCAGCGATTGAGTAAGCCAGCCATCACATGTACATCTGGAGTGATTGGTTCAGCACAACCATCAAGCCATGTTGATGTTGCTACCAGACTTCGCGCAATGTTGTCAAAGACAACAGGATCGCTGCAGAGTTTGCGTAGTTGTTCGTCGGCGACTGGAGTGGCAAGTGTGACGGAGAACGTGCGATTGTCACCGACAAATACACCGTACTTTAGATAACCAAGATCGCCACCGATGGGGCCCGTGCGCGGCGGATATTGCATGCCAGGCTTGAGGCGATAGAAGCGAGAGAAATACACGATGCCCGTGTCTTCGCTTGACTCGTTAACAGGAGCGCAACCAATATCTGTCAACCACTCAGGAACAGCGCTTCGTCGTCCGCCTGCGGCGATTACGTAATCAGCATCATGAGTTGAGCCATCATCAAGTTTGATTCCGGTGACGCGTGGTACGGCACCAGGCGTGTGCGTGAATCCAACAACGCCGTGACCAGTGTGCATTTTTACATTGCCGTGAGCAAGTGCTGCGCGACGCAACACCCACTCAAAAGTTGTGCGACGACATGACAACATGACGAGGTCGTCGTCTTCAGGAAGTCGTTCGAAATTTGTGATGGATGCTGGAAGGTCGTCCCCAAAGCGCATTTCGGTGGCGCCTTCCGTGAGTAACGATTGCAAAATATCCGGGTAGTGGTCGCGCAATAAGTTACGCAATCGCGCTAAAAATGCGTGACTGTGACGCACTTGGGGGGCGCCGCGACGGTCCCACAAAAAAGCCTCGTCAGCCGTGGCGGGGGTGGGGGTGTCGTCACGCTCAAAAACGGTCACAGCGTGGCCCAGACGGGCTAGGGCGAGGGCCGAACCAAGCCCTGCAACTCCGCCTCCAATGACTGCCACCTCCATGGGCATCAGCGTAGAGGGGAAGGGCGACGGCACTTTGTTCGTAGACCAGATTGGGCTGGTGCCAGTTAGCAGTCGCGGCGGTAGAGTGCTAGCGCTCTACAAGATGAACGAATACCCCCATAGCAACATCCTTTAGGAGGAATCCCATGGCAAAGCTCATTGCATTTGACGACGAAGCCCGTCGCGGTCTTGAAGCCGGAATGAACAAGTTGGCAGATGCTGTACGCATCACGCTCGGACCAAAAGGACGCAACGTTGTCCTGGATAAAAAATGGGGTGCACCAACCATTACAAATGATGGTGTATCAATTGCTAAAGACATTGAGCTTGAAGATCCGTACGAGCGCATCGGCGCCGAATTGGTGAAAGAAGTTGCCAAAAAGACAGACGATGTTGCAGGTGACGGAACAACAACTGCAACGGTATTGGCATGGAGCATGGTGCGTGAAGGTTTGCGCAACGTGGCCGCTGGTGCTAACCCAATGTCTTTAAAAAAGGGTATCGAGGCCGCCGTTGTTGCTGCTGTTGCCAGCATCAAAGAACTCGCCAAGGTCGTTGACAACAAAGAACAGATTGCACAAGTTGCTTCTATCTCGGCTGCAGACACCGAAATCGGTGGAATGATTTCTGAGGCCATCGACAAGGTGGGCAAAGACGGAGTCATCACCGTTGAAGAGAGCCAAACATTCGGAATGGAGATGGACCTCGTCGAGGGTATGCGTTTTGACAAGGGTTACATCTCTCCATACTTCGTGACAGACCCAGATCGCATGGAAGCATCGCTTGAAGACGCGTACATCTTGTTGGTGTCATCAAAGATCACCGCAGTGCGAGACATGTTGCCTGTGCTCGAAAAAGTTATGCAGAGTGCCAAGCCACTTGTGATTATCGCCGAAGACATTGAGGGCGAAGCACTTGCTACTCTCGTGGTCAACAAAATTCGCGGAACCTTCAAGAGCGTTGCTGTTAAGGCACCTGGCTTCGGAGATCGCCGCAAAGCAATGTTGCAAGACATTGCGATTCTTACTGGTGGACAAGTCATCAGTGAAGAAGTCGGACTCAAACTCGAAAACGCTGGTCTCGAAATGTTGGGCCGTGCCAAGAAAATCATCATCAGCAAGGACGAAACCACCATCGTGGAAGGCGCCGGAAGCGAAGACGAGATCAAGGGTCGAATCAATCAGATCAAGGCAGAGATTGACAACACCGACAGTGACTATGACCGCGAAAAACTGCAAGAGCGTCTCGCAAAGTTGTCAGGCGGAGTTGCAGTTCTCAAGGTTGGCGCTGCCACAGAAGTAGAACTCAAAGAGAAGAAGCACCGCATTGAAGATGCTGTGAGCACCACAAAGGCTGCTATCGAAGAAGGCGTTGTTCCTGGTGGCGGTGTCGCATTGTTGCGTGCACAGGCTGCGGTAGAGGCAGTTGCTGCCAAGTTGACAGGCGACGAAGCAACAGGTGCTCGTTTGGTGGCTCGTTCACTCGAAGCACCACTCAAGCAGATTGCTGAAAACGCTGGCATGGAAGGTGGCGTCGTTGTTGCCAAGGTAAAGAGTCTGACTGGCTCAAACGGTCTCAACGCCGCAACTGGCGAATACGAAGATCTTGTCAAAATCGGAGTCATTGATGCCGCCAAAGTAACGCGCTCTGCCTTGCAGAACGCAGCATCAATTGCGGCATTGTTCCTCACCACCGAAGTCGTTATTGCTGATAAGCCTGACGAAGGCGGAGGCGCAATGGGTGGTGGCGGAATGGACGACTTCTAAATCGTCCACCTGTGACATCTCGCAGTTTTGCTTTGGTGAGCTGTGCCCAAGCACGAGATCTAGATACTGATTTACCGCTCTTAGTAAATGAGTTCATTGCACTTGGACAACATGTGCAGATTGTTGACTGGGATGACCCCACGCTCGACTGGGCACAATTTGATGTGACAATCGTGCGGTCTCCATGGGACTATCACGAAAGATACGCCGAATTTTTGCGATGGATTGATCGCGTGAGCGTGGTCACTCACCTGCTCAATTCTCCAGATGTTTTGAGATGGAACACCGACAAGCGCTATCTGACTGACTTAATTGATGCCGGCATTGCCGTGATTCCAACAAGTTTTTTGACAACGCAGGCTGATGTTGAAATGTTCGCGTTCACCGATGACGTAGTGCTCAAGCCCACTGTGAGCGCTGGCTCAAATAATACGCATCGGTTTGTCAATGATGTCGCGGCAGCGGCAACTTGTGCGGGCGAACTGGTAGCGCAAGGTCGCGTGGTGATGGTTCAGCCGTATCAACGCAGTATTGATGAAATGGGCGAGACCGGCCTTGTGTATTTTGGTGGGCAATTTAGCCACGCCTTTCGCAAGGGAGCCATTCTTGGCGCCCAGTCACGCGTTGCGAATTCATTATTTGTGCAGGAGGAAATTAGTCACACCACGGCTCAAGCCGCCGAACTTTTGCTTGGTGGGGCAGTGCTGGAATACATCACTTCTCGGTTTGGATCGGCTCCGCTGTATGCGCGGGTTGACATGGTTGAGTCTGGAGACGTCACACCAACCCTGATGGAGGTGGAACTGTCAGAACCATCATTTTTTCTACATACATCTAATGGCTCAGCGAATCGCTTCGCCGAGGCTGCGTGGATAGCCTGACAGTTATGAGCGAACCAATGTCCCCATCTGTCGGTTTAGGCGTTATCCACTTATTCTGCAAAGTGAGTGCCAGTTTTGATGCTGAGGCCGTTGTTGGCGCTGTAAAAAATGCAGAGAACAGCGGTGTCACAGTTATTGGTGTTGCAGTACTTGGACACAAAGCAGATCTTGCAGTCATGGGTGTTGCTGCTGACTTGCGCGAACTGAAGGCATTGCAGACTGGTCTACAACATGCAGGACTAGAAGTTGTCGATAGTTATGTGTCGTTGACCGAAGTGAGCGAATACGCCAAGGGAATGCCTCAAGAAATGTTAGATGCGCGTTTGTATCCGCAACTCCCACCCCCTGGCAAAAACGCGTGGTGCTTTTATCCGATGTCCAAGCGACGCAATGTTGATCAAAACTGGTTCACATTGCCACTTGAGCAACGAGCAGAATTAATGGCTGGTCATGGCAAGAGTGGTCGCACGTTTGCTGGACGTGTGATTCAACTTGTGACTGGTTCAACCGGCATCGATGACTTTGAGTGGGGAGTCACGCTTTTTGCAGTCAACCCAGATGATCTAAAAGAAGTTGTCTACACAATGCGCTTTGATGAGGGCTCGGCACTCTATGCAGAGTTCGGTGCGTTCTATGTTGGCATGGTGACGCCGATAGAAGAACTCGTTCAGCAGGTGTAATAACTCATGGCAGACACCGACTTACTGTTTCTGCGTGATGCATATTTACAAGAGGCAACTGCAACAGTTCTTGACATACGCGAAAATGCAGTCGTCCTTGACCGAACGATTTTTTATGCAACGGGTGGCGGACAGCCACATGACACCGGATCTCTGGGTGGCCAAGTCGTTGTAGATGTGCGCAAAGAAGGCGGAGCAGTTTTGCATGTTCTTGCCGAGGGTGCCGTTATGCCTGTCGTTGGTGCCCAAGTGGATCTGGCAGTTGACTGGCAACGTCGGCACAACCTCATGCGCACTCACACAGCAATGCATGTGTTGTGTGGCGTTATCTGGAACGAGTGGCGTGTGCCGGTAACTGGCGGCAACATGGAGCCATTGTCTGCGCGAATGGATTTTGAATTTGATCCATTGCCAGAAGGTTTTGCGGTGCGTGTCGAACAACTTGTTAATGAAGCAATCGCGGCTGATTTTCCGATTGCTGTGAGTTTTTTACCGCGTGATACTGCCGTGACTGACGAAGATCTGATCCGAACCAAAGTCAACATGATTCCTGATTTCGTCACGGAGATTCGAGTCGTCGATATTGTGGGTCTTGATAAGCAAGCAGATGGCGGCACGCATGTGCAATCCACACGAGAGATCGGAACATTTCGTGTTGTAAAAATGGAGAATAAAGGCAAAGGCTTTAAGCGTGTGCGCGTAGAAATTTTGGACTAAGAATCATGTCAGTATCTGATGGCCAATTATCAGAGTATTCACAGACGCTGCTTGACGCATGTGTCGCTGCAATCCCAGAGTGGATCACGAACCGCATCCAACATGTGTGCCTGGTATCGGGTGGGGTTATTCCTGAGATTGTGACAACCAAGGTTGCCGATGTCGCACACGCAACTCAAGCACAAGTCCAAATTGATTTGATGGCATTATTGTCTGTCGATGTTGATTCGCAACGAACTAACCCACTACAAGTGTTGCGGGGTTCAACACTGATGGCGACCGCTTTGCTTATTGAGGCGGGCATACCCCCAGTGCGACGAGATGAATTCGAAGTCCGATCAATGCCAGATGACATGTTTGCCCTTGGTCCGTTGACATGGCGAGATTTGGGCGATGATGTTCACGATGCAGGAATCCAATGGGGAGCATGGAAAGCGGCAATGATTATCAGTCGACGTCGAGATGAAGGCAAACTGTCATCATGACGACGCGCGCTGAAGTAATTGTCGGGCCCCTACGAGGAGGAGCACTGTGCGAGGCGCTATCAGACGCAACAGATGACTTCTTGCGCACGTTGTACGCAGAGGCAACGAAGCAATTAAAAAATGCTGATGATGTTGCGTTGATTGCAGTCGGCGGATACGGAAGACGCGAACTTGCACCTTTTAGTGATCTCGATGTATTGCTGGTACATCGTGGAGTCAAGAATATTGATGAGATTGCGTCACTGATGTGGTATCCGATCTGGGATGCCGGCCTCAAACTTGGTCACGCAGTACGAACTCCCAAAGAAACCCTTCAGATTTGTGCGACTGACCTTGACACGGCGACGGCGTTGGTGACGGCACGACATTTGGCGGGCAGCGAGTTACTTGCCCAAGAGGTGATCGGATCAGCGCGAGATGCATGGCGTCAGCGTGGGCGTACGTGGCTTGTGACCTTGCACGAACGAATGCAAGAACGCTACGTCACTTCTGGTGAAGTTGCATTTTTGCTTGAACCAAACATTAAAGAGGGCTTGGGCGGTCTGCGCGACATTCACGCCCTGTGGTGGGCGGTTGAAGCCGGTTTGGTGCTCACAAGTCAAGATGCAGATGCTCTAAAGAAGTGCAATGAAACATTGTTGCAAGTGCGCGTTGCATTGCATCAACACACAAATCGAGTAGGTGATGTCTTGCATCTCGAAGAACAGATTCCAGTTGCTGCAGCATTGGAATACACAAATGATGATGCGTTGATGTCTGCGATTGCCGTCGCTGGTCAGCAGGTTGCATGGATCGCCGACGAGGCATGGTCACAACTCGATCCACCTGCATCTGCTTCAGCTGTTCCGCAAGGTATTGCTTCTGGCGTGGCATTAGTGAACGGAGAAATTCGTCTTGCTGATGACATTGATCCGGCCGATGACCCCACTTTGGTATTGCGCGTAGCAACGGCTGCAGCGCGCCATCGCGCTCGCATCGATCGTGATTCGCTCAATCGGTTGGGTGAGCGCACGCAAGTGTGGCCCGATCCGTGGCCTGCAGGTGCAAGTGATGATCTTGTCGCGCTCTTGCTTGAGGGTGATGCCGCAATTGCAGTCTTTGAAGCACTTGATCAACGCAATCTCATCGTGAAGGTATTGCCAGAATGGGAACCCAATCGCAGTCGACCACAGCGCAACGCATATCACCGCTACACAGTTGACCGTCACCTGTGGCAGACAGTCGCTAACGCAGCAGCATTAGCGGACCGAGTGTCACGCCCTGACTTATTGGTGTTGGGTGCACTGTTTCATGACATCGGCAAGGGGTATCCAGGCGATCACACCGAAGTCGGCGTCAAGATGTTTGCGACAATCGGTGTGCGAATGGGGCTATCTGTCCAAGATATAGAAATTGTGACGATGTTGATTCAGCATCACTTGTTGTTGCCAGATATCGCGACACGCCGAGATTTGTCAGATGATGCAACCCTTACGATGGTGGCAGAAACTGTCAAAACAACTCTTGTGCTTGAACTTCTGCATGCGTTGACAGAAGCAGATTCATTGGCAACTGGTTCGAGTGCGTGGGGTTCATGGAAAGCAGGTCTTGTGACAATGCTTGTTGATCGCGTCTCGCATGTCTTGGGTGGTGGTGATGTGCAAGAAGTTATGTGGCGACTTTTTCCAGATGCTGGCGTGCTTGAAATGATGTCGGCACAAAAGATTGCAGTGCGCACAACCCCTGACCAGATCACTGTGGTGAGTCCTGACCGCCCCGGAACATTTAGTCGCGTTGCGGGAGTGATGGCATTACACGGCCTTGATGTTCTTGGAGCAGAGGCGCACTCCGATGAGCAAGGCATGGCTGCATCTGAGTTTCGCGTTGTGCCACCAACCTATGGGCCGATTGAGTGGCAACCGATTATTGCTGATGTGACACGCGTGCTCAAGGGTGAACTCGCTCTTGATGCGCGTCTAGCCGAGCGTGTAGCAACGTATCGAGCTCCTCGTGCAACTACTGCTAGCGCGCCTGCTCCGCTGCGTGTTCGCATTGACAACACCGCGTCATCCAACGCTACGGTCATCGAAATTCATGCTCCAGACCAACTCGGTATTTTGCATCGCATGACAAAGGCCTTGGCAGATTGCGGTCTTGATATTCGTCATGCTCGCGTTCAGACACTAGGCAACGAGGT
>JAEMRC010000030.1:0-6601 GCA_016463545.1 Ilumatobacteraceae bacterium | reverse complement strand
CTAAAAGTAGCGGGCGATATTAAATGTGCTTCCGACGAGTCACTTGATGTACGCCGCGAGAAAGACCATTTTGTACAGGAGTGGATGGAATCAATTGGCCAGGGCGTGCCCGGGTACGTCACACCTAAAGTGGCGATTGGTGCGATCGTCGGCAACGATGAAGGAAAAATACTGCTCATGCAACGAGCAGACTCTGGCGTGTGGTTGTATCCCACGGGGTGGGCAGATGTTGGCTATTCGGCCTCTGAAGTGGCAATGAAAGAAGTACACGAAGAAACCGGAATCATCGCAGAGCCGTTGCAATTACTCGGAGTCGTTGACGGAATGCGAATGGGATTCTCGCGCTTTGGAATGTATATGTTGCTGTTTCATATGAAAGCAGTCGGTGGTGAACTCAATGGTCATCCGCTTGAAACAAGTGGTGTTGGATGGTTTGGCCCAGATGAGTTACCAACTCCGACGGCAGGGGCAAGTTGGTGGGGTCCGATGGCGTTTGACGCAATTAACGGCACTCGTACCGCGGCCACATTTGACCCGCCGCGTGAGCAGTTGTGGCGTGGCGAATTCTAAATAATTCGATCTCTAAAAGTTATGGCTTTTCTTGATCACGCAAAAACTGTTCGACTTCGTCAGCCAGTGATGCCGCAGAAACTTCGGCGTTGTCTTCGTCAAAATCAAATGACATTTGTCCGTCGTCTTCGTCTTCGTCATCTTCGTAGTCTCCTTCGCCAGAGGAGTCAAGTCGTTCGACGTAGGCGGCAAGATCTTCGTCTTCGTCAACGATTTGATTGACGCGCCGCTCGTAGGTCTCGATGGCTTGTTGCAGTAAGCCAACTGGGGCAGGAGTGCCGATGATTTCTCCGGTGCGAGAGATTAGAGCTGCTGCTGCCTTTGGTGACGGAATCTGCGATGCGTATGCCGGAACTGCTGCCCATAAAGAAGCAGATGGCAATGATGCCTCGTTGCATGCATCAAGCAGCACACCCAAAATGCCAGTTGGTCCTTCGTACTGAGATCGCTGCAGATCAAAGCGCTCAATCATGTTTGAGTCACTTGCAGTTCCGATCAGTTGTATCGGCTTGTTGTGCGGGACGTCTGCAAGTAACGCGCCAAGGGAGATCATCATTGATGCATTAAAATGTGATGCCACGCTAAGAATTTGTTCAGTAAAAAGTCTCCAGCGCAAACTTGGTTCTGGACCAAGTACAAGGATGACATCGCTACCCGGAGTTGATGCGTGCCACATCGTGACGGTGGGCCACACAATTGTTCGTGTGACTCCGTCTTTGAGACGCACGATGGGGCGGGTGCTAGCAAAATCAGTGAAGTCTTCTGGATTAATTTCTGCCAATGGAGTTGCGCTCCATGCTTCGATCAATGTTCGTACCGCCGTACTTGCTGCATCGGCGGCATCGTTCCAGCCCGTAAAAGCAGAGATCATGACAGGGTTGCGCATTGTTGGCTTTGATAGCCAGTGGACGTGGTCAATCTCCGTCATTAAGTCTTTAAGTTATCGCCATCTCGAGGTCAACTACCTGCTGCTTTGGCTAAATCATGGGGTCCAGAAGCGGGGTATCCGTGGGCACTGCGCACAGCTACACCCCATGGCTCAATGATGTCGCAGACTTCATCTAGTCGTTCTCCCAGAGTTATCGCCATGGTACGCATTTGTTCATCCGTTTGAATCTCTACGGCTTCACGCATTGTGCGTCCGCGGGATGTCAATGCCCCGTCGGCAACTATTCCGCGAGAGATAAGGCGCTCGGTTGCGGCGTCAAAGTCTGCATCAGTCCACGCTCGCGTACGACTATACGACCGCATGGGTAGACCCCAATAGAGTTCTGAGATCAGCCCGATTTCTGTCGCATCGAGTCCAGCACTGATCCATGCTGCGGTATGACTGTCACCACGGTATTCGCGCAACATGTCTCCGAGTCTCCACACTTTGCCCACAATTGAATCAGGAGTTGCCTGAGACAACGCACCAGCGAATAATGGTCGTCCCTCGGGTCGCAATGATGCAACTGCATCTTGCAAAATATCGCAGGCCCGTTGAGCGTTGTTGGGTTGCTCACCAATGATGCGATGCAGTTGAGCAATTGCGCCATTGTCACGTGCAGTACAAATCGTTTGCGCGTTCGTCAATGTCCAGCCGTATGCCACGGCCGGAATCACGGCCGCAGGATTAAAGACGGCAAATGCAGCAGCAATAAGTTCGCCTGGCACCTGACCCAGTAGCGAACCACGGCTACAAAAGTACGCTGCTCCATCTGGTGCGGGCACGCCGTTGAAATCTCCGATACTTGGTCCAAATCCCAAGGCCACGTAGTTGGCGTGACATTCTTTTGCAAAATACACTTGCCCAATCACTGGTTCGAGGGCGGCTGCAAGCCGACGGGCAGAGAGGCTGAGTTGCTCGGAATCCATAGAACAATCCTAGAACATCCCTCGGTAGGTGCTTTCACAGGTAAGAATGGAAAAGAGATACCAAGGCGGGTTTATGAGTACGACGATCACCATCGCAACTGAAGTCACGGACGAACTCGTGCAAGCGTTTGCTCAACTGATTCCGCAATTATCTTCGTCAAACCCACCCCCGTCACGAGAGCAATTGCAAGCAATCATCTCGTCAGATGCGAGCACTGTTTTTATGGCACGCGTTGATGGACACATCGTGGGCTCACTCACACTTGCTGTTTTCTTGATTCCGACCGCCACTCGTGCATGGATCGAAGACGTCGTAGTTGCTGAGTCTGCTCGTGGACACGGAGTCGGTGAAGCACTGAACACTGCAGCAATCGCCGAGGCTCGGCGACGAGGTGCTGTCACGGTAGAACTCACATCGCGGCCGTCGCGCGAATCAGCAAACCGTTTGTACCAGCGACTGGGCTTTGTTGCGCGCGACACCAATGTGTATCGCTACATCTTGTAGCTACGCACGTGTTGGCAAGACCCAATCTCTAACGGATACGACGAAGCACATGCTCCGGCACTTCTGAAATGCCGTGAAGTATTGACGCAATTGCTTCGACCCCATCAACGAGCCGTGCACCTGGTCGGACCATCACCGCATCAGCATCAATAGCCCACACCTCACACGCGTTGGGTAAAAGATGCTCAATCGCTTGAGCCTGTGTCGCTGCTGCATCGAGTCCGTACCCGCACGGCGATACGAGCACCACATCTGGCGCAGCAGTTGCGATCTCGGCCCATGTGGTTGGAATAGATTTTTCTCCGGGTCGGGCAACAACTGGTTCGCCACCTGCTGCGACGACAATGTCTGGCACCCAATGCCCAGCACCGAATGGTGGATCGATCCACTCCAGCACGAACACACGCTTGCGTGGTTTTTGGGCGACGCGCGTCGCAACATGTGTGAGTCGACGATGCAAACTTGCAACAAGATCAGCACCGCGTTGAGCAACGCCAGCGGCACGCGCGATCGTGTTGATGGACTCGAGTACTTCGTGCAGGCTCTGGGGATCGATTTGCAATACCACGGCTGCACACGCAAGACGCTCGACGGCGGCCTCAACGTCTCCGCTCGCGACAGCACACACTCTGCATAGATCTTGACTCAAGATGAGATCAGGACGACAACGAGCAAGCGCAGCATCGTCAAGTGTGTACAAGTCAAGACCTGCATCGACACGTTGGCGCACGATTGTGTCGATGTCTGCTGGGCTCATGGAGGGATCAGTAAATGTGCCAACCACGATTTCGCGACCATCACGCACCCCTGCAGGCCAATTGCATTCGACGGTGACTCCGAACAACTCATGGGAGAGTCCGAGGTCGCACACGATCTCTGTAGTGGAAGGGAGCAATGACACAATGCGCATGGATAAACACTAGGTGGCATGGACATGATGGATCTGTCCCGGGAGGGATGTTTTAGTGCCGTGCTGTCCGGGTTCTTGGACACTGAGTTGTCGATTTGACTGACTGAGGTGAAGTTTCCAGCCTCCTTCGTGCACACAACGATGATGCAAGCCACAGAGCGGCACCAAGTTATTGAGATCGGTGTTGCCACCCATTGCCCAGAACTGAATGTGATGAGGATGACATTGTGCAACCGGCGTGGTGCAATCTGGAATTGCACACGTTGTGTACATGGCCTCGAGTGCGCGCCGTTGATGTTTGCTAGCAAGCCGCGTAGCACGACCCATGTCGAGCACCACGCCTTCGGTGCCTAATACAACAGGGATAATTTGAGCAGTACAGGCAATGCGTCGCACAGTTTCGATGGGAATATCGATACCGGTACCGGTGTGCAAGACCGATTGGGCATGAATGCCCGACGCCAACGTGCGGTAATCAACGATGACGCTCACTTCGGCACGAGCATTGGCAGATGCAATGTCTGCTAATCCACCTGCACTGTGTCGCGAAATCAATGCAACGAGACCAAGTGCATTGAGGTGATCGTGTTTTATTTGTCCGTCAACGCACGTGTCGGGAGTGGGGCCATGGGCGAGTTGATCTATTTGATGTTGGAGTCGGCCGACGAGAAGTAGTCCGGATTCTGGATCGAACTCTCCGCGTAGGCACACCATGCCAGAATCGCGGTCGACCCAATGTCGCAACCAAGCAGCACGACGTTGTCGGTCAAGTAAGCCAAGACCATCGTCAGCACGAAGCCTGCCAACAGTTTGTTTGACTGCTCGACCAAAATTGTCGGGAGTGGCGCGACATGCAACCTTTGCTAACCAATCATCGCGGGTTGCTAACTGCGTTCGTTCGTTGTCGCTGAGATGGACAAATGTTCGTGCAACCGCGTCAATGTGTGCGGCGGAGATATGCCCTGAATCGAATGCCTGCTCGAGTTGGGGGAGCAGATCAAGGACATGTGTACGACGACAATCACGCGTGGCCTCTGTGCGCGAGACTGAGCACGCGTGTGCCATGATCTGTTCTGGAATAACCGATGCCGATGCATTTTTGAGTTGCTGTAGTCGGCGGCTGAGGGCAAGTTTGTGCGAGTCGACCCATGCTTGAACACGAGAGATATTGATAAGTGCGACACGTACTCCGTCGGCCGTGAGAGTGGCGGTGTCGAGCATGTCACTTGTGGCGATGAGCGCGCTGAGATCAGCAGTAGGAGTCATTATTAAAGCCCTTGTTTGGTAGATACCACTGGGCACAATGCCGATATTGCTGTAGCGCGACAACTCGCGCAACAACTTCCATCACCATAAAAGAAGGGTGTGCCACGGTTCAACTACGGGCAAAAAAATCAACAAGGTAAGGTGGCGGTCTCACGAAAGAAAGAAACGCCATGGATGTCACGCTGCTCGGAACCGGAAACCCACTGCCAGACCTCAATCGTGGCGGACCAGCCACGTTGGTACGCGCCGGCGCAAGCATTATTTTGATCGACGCTGGTCGTGGTGTGATGCAAAGAGTCATGGGGGCCGGAGTATTCCCCCCACTTTTGACAACAGTTTTTATCACCCATTTGCATAGCGACCATATTTCAGATCTCAACGACGTCATCACTACCCATTGGGTGATGAATCCACAGCCAGCAGAGTTAACTATTTATGGACCACCGCGCATGAAAGAAATCGTCAATGCAATTTTGGCAATGCTTGTGCCAGATATTGAGTACAGACTTGCTCACCACGAAGACCTCAATTGGGAGCCTCAACTCAAGGTGATCGAAGTCGAGCCCGGTGACACATTTATGGTGGGCGATACATCTGTGCGAGTGGCGGCATCAGATCACAAACCGGTGCATCCTTCAGTTGCATTTCGTATTGATCACGATGGTACGTCGGTGGTAATTGGCGGCGACGGTATTCCGTGTGCTGGGCTTGATGAACTGTGTGCAGGAGCAACTGCATATGTGCAGACAGTGATTCGTGAAGACCTTGTCAAGCTCATTCCAAATCAGCGATTCAAAGACATCCTGGATTATCACTCAAGCGTTGAGCAAGCAGCAGAAACTGCCGCCCGTGGTGGAGTGAAAAAACTTATTCTCACGCACTACGTTCCTGCAATGCAGCCAGGCCAAGAAGACGAGTGGCGCGCACGTGCTGCTGCGCATTTCTCTGGTGAGATTTTCCTTGGTGATGATCTTTTGAACGTCACTATCTAGTCACCAACCGCTGTTTAAACTTTACAGATGCCTCTAATGCCATTGCGGTGTTCTTGGTGTGGAGATGATCCGTTGTATGTGCATTACCACGACACTGAGTGGGGATTTGCAGTACGCAATGATCAGAAATTATTTGAAAAAATCTGCTTAGAAGGTTTTCAGGCTGGATTAAGTTGGATCACTATTTTGCGAAAGCGGGAGAATTTTCGCCAAGCTTTTTACAATTTTGATATCGAACAAGTCGCAGCGTTCTCTCAAGATGACGTCGCACGCATTCTTGGAGATGTCGGCGTTGTTCGCCATCGGGGCAAGATAGAAGCAACCATCAACAATGCACAACGATGTAAAGAACTTTTTGCCACCGACGAATCACTTGCCGCGTTTATTTGGTCGTTTGCGCCGTCAGATGCGGAACAAAAAGCAGAGAGAGCAGCTGGAATACCTGTCCAAACTCAAGCATCGCAACGGCTGTCAAAAGAACTGCGCAAACGTGGCTGGAAA
>JAEMRC010000120.1 GCA_016463545.1 Ilumatobacteraceae bacterium | reverse complement strand
CATCGATGCGCTTCATTTCAGTGATGACGGCCTGAACTGCGGCGGTTGCTAATGCGGTGCCGCTATATGTCGACCCGTGATCCCCTGGAGCGAATACGGCTGCAATTTCTTTCTTTGCCCATAACGCTCCGACTGGCATCCCGTTGCCCATCGCTTTTGCAAAGGTCAAGACATCTGGATCGAGCTTTGCGTGTTGGAATCCAAACCACTTGCCTGTTCTTGCAAAACCTGTTTGTACCTCATCCAACATAAACAAGATGCCACGTTCTCGACAGAGTGCTTGTACACCGCGCAGATACTCAACCGACGCCGGAATGACTCCGCCTTCTCCTTGAACTGTTTCGAGCAAAACCGCAGCAACTGTCGGATCAAGGGCTGCCTGCAGGGCAGAAAGGTCGCCATATTCAACGTGACGAAATCCGTCCGGCATGGGCTGAAACGGTTCGTGCTTGGCTGGTTGGCCAGTTGCTGCAAGAGCGGCCAATGTGCGTCCATGAAAACTCCCTAGCGCAGAGACAACAACGTGACGACCACGTCCTCCAAATTTGCGGGCCAACTTGAGTGCTGCCTCGTTGGCCTCTGCTCCAGAGTTGCAAAAAAATACTTGACCGTGGGAGCCACCGGCCTCGACGACAAGATCATTTATCATCACGGCAGTTTGTGTCGCTACAGGATTGGCGAAAAAATTACTAACATGCAATAAAGTTTCGGCCTGACGAGAGATCGCTTCCGTGACTGCGGGATGACAATGCCCCAGAGATGTCACTGCAATGCCACATAAGAAATCTAAATACCGTTTGCCGTCGGTATCCCACAATTCAGTGCCGGCACCTCGCTCGAACATCACAGCAGGAGGCCCAAAGACAGGAATAAACGGGCAGTACTCTTGACCCTTGAGGATTGCTTCTGCAGCCGGACTCTTGGCGAACTCGTGCGTCATGACCGTGATCCTTTGGGTGTAATCATTGTGCCAACTCCTGAGTCTGTCAGTAGTTCTAATAACAAAACATGCGGGATACGGCCGTCCAAAATATGGGCACCTTTGACTCCTCCGCGAACCGCCTGAATACAGCTCTCTACTTTTGGAATCATTCCACCAGCGACGGTTCCGTTGTCAACCAATAGAACTAGTTCGTCAGCAGTAATTCTTTGAATAAGTGTCGCAGGATCGTCAACTACTTTTCTGAGACCTTCAATGTCGGTGAGATAGATAATCTTTTCTGCGTGCAATGCTTCGGCAATGGCTCCAGCCACCGAGTCGGCATTGATGTTGTACGCCTGACCAGATTCGTCAACCCCAACAGTGGACACCACTGGGACAAATCCATCATCGAGAAGACGAATCAATACCTCTGGATTTATTCGTGACACATCACCAACAAATCCCAAGCCTTCTCCCCTGGGAACTGCACGAATAAGACCTGCGTCTTCTCCCGAGACTCCAACAGCAACTGTGCCATGAGTATTAATTGCAGCGACAATCTGCGGGTTCACTTGTCCGAGTAGCACCATTCGTACTATCTCCATTGTTTGCGCGTCTGTGACGCGTCTCCCGTCAACAAACGTGGATTCCACACCGACACGTGCCAGCATCTCGTTAATTTGAGGTCCGCCACCGTGCACAACAACTGGACGGATTCCGATTGCGTGCATCAAAACAATGTCTTGTGCAAAAAGAGACAAAGCGTCGTGCTCTGACGTACCGGCAATCGCGTTGCCTCCATATTTGACGACAACTGTCTTGCCCGCAAACCTGCGGATATACGGTAGTGCCTCAACCAGTACGTCGGCGGTGCTCATGGATACATCCCGACCTGCGACAACCCCATTGTCTCAGGAAGACCTAGTGCGACGTTGGCTGACTGCACCGCGCCACCCGATGCGCCCTTGGCCAAGTTGTCAAGTGCGGCGATCACCATGACATATCCGGTCCGTTCATCAAACCGTGCGGTGAGATGAACACTATTTGACCCAAGCGTTGCTTTTGTTGACGGACTTGTTTTGCCCACGACAACAAAGGCTTCTTTCGAATAAAACCGAGCGAGTTCAGCAAGCAACGAAGCAGTAGTTGGAGTCTTTTGTGATGGCCTGGCGTAACACGTCGCCAGAATTCCGCGATTCATTGGTGCAAGATGCGGTGTGAAAAGCACTTGCGCCCCGGTTACTTGTTCGATCTCGGGAGTATGACGATGATCCAATAAGCCATACGCCGTGAAGTCTTCGTCAACCGTTGAAAACAGCGACGAATGTTTGAGGCTTCGCCCTGCCCCGCTCACTCCGGATGCTGCATCGACAATAATTCCTGTTGCATCGATTGTTCCTGAACGTACGAGTGGAGTGAGAGCAAGACTCGCTGCTGTCACAAAGCAGCCTGGTGTTGCAATGAGACTGGCCTCTACTAGTTCGGAACGAAACAACTCTGGTAAACCGTAGACAGCCTGCGCGAGTAACGCTGGTTGTGTGTGGGTGAATCCGTACCACTGCGGATACGCCGCGGCATCCTTGAGGCGATACGCCGCTGATAAATCAACAACACACTTCACTTTCCCGACAAGTTGAGGCGCGACTTCAAGCGATGCTTCGTGCGGAAGCCCTAAAAATACAAGATCCATTTCTTGAGCACGTGCTGCATCGAACTCTTGAAACACAAGATTCGGATACGCCGCAGCCAGCGACGGATACAGCACACGGGCCAATGTTCCGGCCTGCGTGTCGCCAGTGGCATATTGCACGTCAAATTCGGGGTGCTGAGCGCACAGACGCAACAGCTCCGCGCCTGTGTATCCCGATGCGCCTACAATTCCTACAGAGATCATATGTGTATTACTATACAACATCATGTATAATTATGCAAGCACCCCCGGAATCATGGGAAAGGCATTGCTGGCCCGCCCTGACGTTGCCGACCCCAATTTTGAACGGGCCGTGGTCTACATGCTTGCCCATTCCCCCGCTGGCGCGATGGGAATCGTCTTAAACCGCCCAACCGAGGTGGACGCATCCGACTTGGTGTCGCCCCTCGCCGACTGGATCGCCATCACACCAAAACCTCGCGTGCTGTTTAGTGGAGGCCCTGTGGAGACTGACGGAATTATCGGCATCGTTGCAGATGCCCAGAACCAAGATACTGGCGTCAGTTCAATTGATTTATCTCTGGGGGTTGACGAAGAGCACTCTGGATTTGTGCGCATGTTTCGCGGCTACAGCGGTTGGGCCCCTGGACAACTCGATAATGAACTGCACAGGAACGGTTGGTTCGTGGTTGATAGTTCTATCAATGATGTTTTTGATAAGGAACCTGCAACATTGTGGCGACGAATCATCGCCAGACAAGTTGATGAACTACGAAGTCTCGCCCTGTATCCCGATCATCCAGAATTTAATTAATTCGTCAGACTGATCAACTACGCAGAACTGCTCCGATTTTTAGCGCAGCACCGATGCACTTATCCCGAATACCTGCAATATCGCCTTCGGTCAATGTGTCTGCTGGCATCTGTAGTCGCAATCGAAATGTCAGACTTCGTGCAGACGCATCAACGCCCGCACCGCGATACACATCAAAGAGTTCGATCGAAACCAATTGGGAGCCGGCGGCTTGACGTAATGCGCGTTGCAAAGACAGAGCCGTACTTGAATCTTCTAGCACGAAGGACAGATCGATATCGCTTGATGGGAATCGATTCAAATCTTTTGCCTGTGCTGGTTGAACCATTTCAGCTAAGACCGTTGACAAGTTAATCTCTAAACACGACACTCGGCAGTCGATTCCGAACGCAGCAAGTACACCTGGATCAATTTCACCGATCACGCCAAGCACAGTCTTTCCACGCGAAAGTGTTGCCGATCGGGTTGGATGTAATCCGTCCGGCACACGAGACTGCTCAATGTTTGCGCCAATCCCCAACGAATCAGCGATCGTGTTCCATTGTTTGGCGGCTTCACTAACATCTGCGTGGGCAACGAGCACGCACAACATTTCAGCCTCGTCTGGTAATGCTTGACTGCCTCGTGGATAGACATGACCGATCTCCCACAAAGCAATTCTTTGGGCACGGTGTGACAAGTTATAGCGAATTGCGTTCAGCAAACCCGGTCGCAGACTCGTTCGAAGCACGGACTCCTCTGTCACTAGCGGATTGGCAATCACTAGTACATTGCTCTCGTTAAGCCCTGCAAGCGAAAGATCACCAGGAGACAAAAATGGCGAGGGCATCGCTTCGTCCAGCCCAAGGCCCAACAGCACTCGGCGTAGATGGCGACGGCGCTGCTGAAACACCGAGAGTCTCCCGTGTACGGCCGATTTGGGTACTCTTTTGCCAATTTTTTCATATCCGTAGTGACGGGCGATTTCTTCGATGAGATCAACTTCAATTGTGCAGTCAGGTCGCCATGACGGCACTCGAACATTAATTATCCCTGCGCGATCACCAGTGTTTTCTACGCAGTTGAATCCAATCCCTGACAGGATCTGGATTGCACTGGATCTGTCAAGCCGTACCGAGAGTACGCGCTCAATCTCAGAGAGGCGCAACTCGATCGCGTCGGGATGTACTTGGTTTGGTGCTCTAGCGACAACGATCTCTCCGCACAAAGAAACCGAAGGACATGTGTGCGACAAGATTGTGACAAACCGATCTATCGCCCCACGAACTCCTTCTGGATCGACCCCGCGCTCAAAACGCGCCGATGCTTCACTTCGCAAACCATGGCGATTCGCCGCAAACCGAATTGGGTCAGCGACGAACGCCGCAATCTCTAGAGCCAATACAGTCGTTGAATCGGTAATCTCAGATTCTTGACCGCCCATCACTCCGGCCAGCCCGACGGCTGAATCATCTGAGGCGTTGCAGATCAAAAGATCATCGGCATGCAAAAGTCTTATGACTCCGTCAAGAGTAACGATTTTCTCTTTTTCATGTGCGCAACGAATGCGAAAAGAGTTGACGACATCAGCGTCATA
>JAEMRC010000119.1 GCA_016463545.1 Ilumatobacteraceae bacterium | reverse complement strand
GTCATCTTTTTGCTGGAGATCACATGGTTGTCACATCGAGCATTGACGCATCTCATCTTGTCGGGCGCAATGGAGAGATATCCATAATTAAAATTTGTCTTTACCGAACAAGGAACCGAATGGGTACCTGGCGAACTCACTCGTCTTGATTATTTCTTTCATCGCATGCGCACAGCAGTCGGATCACAAGAACACATCTGGGGATTACCCGTGATGTCAAAGTTGCCACTGCAACCGAGTGAGTATTGGGCGCGGCAGTGTTACACAGGGTCGAGTTTTATTCGGCCGCATGAGGTTCCGTCTCGACACAAGGTAGGCGTTGACAGCATCATGTGGGGGAGCGATTATCCGCACAAAGAAAGTTGTTTCCCGTACAGCACTGAGGCGTTGCGAGCAGCATTTGCTGATTGCGAGCGCGCAGAAATCGAGCAGATGCTTGGGCTTAATGCGGCTGATGTGTACGGCTTTGATCTCAAGAAACTTGCACCGATTGCTGCCAAAATTGGACCCAAGGTAGATGACGTGGCAATCCCATTGCCCGTTGGTGGTGTGCCAAAAGAAGCCGAACGCTGTCCGGCTTTTGTCGGACTCACAGCCGACGCATAAATCGAAAAAGTCGCAGGGATCAAAATGAAAAATCTAAAAGGCAAAGTTGCAGTAGTCACGGGTGGCGGCGGCGGACTTGGTCGTGCAATGGGCGAGAGGTTTGCGCAAGAAGGAATGAAAGTCGTGCTAGCAGATGTGCAGGCTGATCTTCTTGCAGCCACGGTGGCAGAGTGTCAATCAAACGGGCTTGAGATCAGCGGCCACGTCACTGATGTGACCAACCAAGAATCGGTTAACGAGTTGCGTGATTTCACAGTGTCAACATACGGTTCGGTTCATGTTGTGTGCAATAACGCAGGCATTGGCGCTGGCGCTGAGGGTCGCATGTGGGAACACGAACTCAACGACTGGAAATGGGCAATTGCTGTGAATGTGATGGGAGTCATTCACGGTATCAACGCATTTGTGCCAGTGATGTTGGCGCATGGCCAAGAAGCACACATCGTCAATACCTCGTCTGGCAATGGTGGTGTATCGCCCTTGTCTGGCACACCGCAATATGCGGCAACAAAAGCCGCAGTAGTCACTGCTTCTGAATGTCTTTATGCGCAACTACAAGAAGTCGAGTCAGTCATTGGTGTGTCTGTACTGTTTCCGGGACCGAATATTTTGCGAACAGGGCTCTTTGAATCATGGCGATCGCGCACGGATGAGTTTGCCAAACAACGGCCGCGCAAAACCCCATACACGACAATCGAGCAAATAGAGAGCCAGATGAAAGCTGCTGGTCGAGAAATTGCGTACACGGCTGTCGAAGAGGTAGCAGGAGTTGTCGTTGATGGCATTTTGGGTAATAAATTCTGGATGATGCCAGCAAGTGATCGGGGTGACGAAACAATGCGATTGCGCTATGAGTCGATGAAATCACGAACCAATCCGGCCTACCTACGACAGGTTCCAGGCTGACATGATCAACAACAAGGAGACAAGTATGAATGATCCGTACATCATCGTGTCGGCAGACAGCCACGCAGGACTGCCGACGGCCGAGTATCGCCAATATCTTGATGCAAAATTTCATCCACAGTTTGATGATTTTTTAAATGAGCGCGACCAGGCGCTTGAGGCATCCACCATGCTTGGTGTTCGCAATGAGGACTACGCAAAAAAATGGTTTGAAGAGCACGAAGAAGCATTGCGCAGTGGTTGGGATGCACCGCGTCGCGATCTAGAACTTGACGGCGACGGCGTAGCAGGAGAAATCATTTTTCCTGATGCAGACGCAGTCGAGAGTCGTACGTGCGTACCGTTTGGCGCAGGTCTAGGAATGTCAGGAGACATGGATCCAGAGCTGGGTCTTGCTGGTTCAATTGCGCACAACCGTTGGCTGGCTGAGCTGTGCTCTCAGAGTCCTGAGCGTCGTCGCGGCATGGCGCTTGTTCCGATTACTGCTGATCTGCCCCGAGTGCTCGCAGAGATTCGTCGAGCCAAAGAATCTGGCTTGGCTGGCGTAATGATCCCGGCAATGTGGGTGAATCAATTGCCGTATCACGATCGTCATTACGACCCCGTGTGGGCACTGTGCGAAGAACTAAATATGCCCATCTCGACACATTCAGGCTCGGCGTCGCGCGATGAATACGATAACCATCTCGGCATCTACGTCACAGAAGTGGTGTGGTGGCCAGCACGTCCGTTGTGGTTCATGTTGTGGTCAGGAGTCTTCGAGCGTTTCCCTGGTTTGCGATTTGGAGTCACAGAGGCTGGTTGTTGGTGGTTGCCTCCACAGATTTGGTTCTGGGATCGTCTTGCGATGGGACTAAAAGGCACCGAGAAACTCGGCCAAGACCCGTTTAAGGGTGCAATCAAAATGCTGCCGAGTGAATACATCGATCGCAATGTGTTTATGGGTGCATCAAACACGAAGCGTCGTGAGTTGGGACAACGATACGAAATTGGCGTTGGCAACATTATGTGGGGAAATGATTTTCCGCATCCTGAAGGTACGTGGCCCAATACACGTGCATGGTTGACAAAGACATTTCACGACATCCCAATCGATGAGACTCGATTGATGGTGGGGTTGAGCGCTGCAGAACTATTTAGTTTTGATCTTGACAAACTTAAGGTTCACGCCGATCGAATGGCGCCCTGCCCGTCTGACTTTGGACAAATCACTGACGAAGATCCAACTGGTCAACGCCTTGTTGATCGATGGGCTCCCGTGAAAGAAGTGGGACGTCATTGGTTGACCGGCCATGATTTCTCGTTAATTCCGTAATATTTGCGCATCTATAAAAGGGGGAACTATGGCTACAACAGTTGGTCAGTACTGCATCAACGTCACCGACATCAAGCGGTCGGAGTGGTTTTATACCGAGATCATTGGGCTCAAGGTTCAATCACGAACGCAGATTCCAGGCGTCGAAGAGATCGTGCTTGCTGCAGACGCTGGTGGTGGTCGCGTGCAATTAGCACAACATCTTGAGCGTTCAGGGGCAATCGAGCACGGCACAGCACTTTGGAAGATTTATATGAACGTTGACGATTGTCAAGACGTGCACGACAGGGCAGTGGCTGAAGGATTCACTTCGACAATGACGCCTGCTCGCCTCGAACGTTGGCCAGTCACTGTTGCTTTTATTCTTGATCCAGATGGTTACTCGATCGAATTACTGCAACGCCATGAAGGTGCAGTCATTAACGGAGCACAATGATTTGTGTCACCGGCACGGCGTCCGGAATCGGCGCCGCCACTAAATCTGCACTTGAGGCACTCGGCCACAAGGTAATCGGAGTTGATCTGCGCAACGCAGACGTGTGCGGCGATCTTTCTAAAGCAGGCGACCGAGAACGAATCATTGCGGAGGTGATGGCATTGTGTGGCGGAGTCCTTGATGGCGTTGTGCCATGTGCGGGCGTGAGCAATCCAGCATCTAATGAACTCAAAGTTCGGATCAATTTCTATGGCACTCTTGCCGTGGTCAATGGTTTGCGACCAGCCCTTGAAAAGGGAAACAACCCAGCAGTAGTGATGATTTCATCTAACTCCACCACGATGACCCCAGGCTTGACGCTTGAGGACGCGATGATTTTTCTTAACGAAGATGAAGAAACCGCCGTTGCACGTTTTAATCAGCGAGATGAATACATTGCGTATCCTGCTGGCAAATTAGCAATCGCATTTTGGGTGCGAATGCAATCAAACGATTGGATGAAATCCGGAATTCGACTTAATGCTGTCGCACCTGGCGTGATCGATACAGCGATGACAAGACCATTGCTAGATGTTCCGTTGATGAAAGAGCAGTTGGGCATGATTCCGATTCCGCGTGGCCGTTGGGGGCAACCAGAGGAGATTGCGTCTGCGATTGCCTTTTTGTTATCAACGCAAGCATCGTTTGTGGTTGGTCAAGTGTTGTTTGTTGACGGTGGCACAGATGCTCTTTTGCAACCCACTGCTCATCCGCATCCATTGCCTTAACACAACTGAGCCGCCTCAGCATTAATACCGCTATAGCACGATGACAGGTGTGCCAGTCACTGCAAATTCCCACATGAAGTCGGCATCAAGATTTGCTTGACGTTGACAGCCATCAGATAAGCGAAGTCCAAGTTGTTCTTCGGTCTGATACGCAGAGTCATCAGCGGTGCGTAACGGCAAGGCATGAAATCCGAGGGCATTATTTTTTGTCTTTAGCCATCGAACCATTTTTGAAAAGTAAGACTTTCCATTAACGGCAGTTGCTTTTTCTGATCGGCTATAGACCTTGTAAGTGCCAGGGAGTTCGTTTTCGTACCTGCTTCCCGAGACCAGCCACGATCGCACAGTCGCATTTTTGGCGTCCACTGCCCACACTCTCTGGCCAGCGCGACTGTAGACCACGCGTCGACCTTTTCCGGACCGTGCCGGAAGTGATGGCGCATCGGCGCCGCTTGTAGCAACAGAGGACAATGCAAACCCCATGAGATCGACAGCGTTTGGTGCTGGCGGCAAAGTTCGCACAACAAGGGAGACTTCTGCTGGCCAGACATCAAGAGAGAGAGCAGTTTCACGACCAACTTTTCCGTCGACGAACAACTCGCGGCTTTCTTGTAATTTTTGAACAGCACTAAAAGTAGCCGGTCCATAAAAACCAGTTGCCTTGCTCGCCAGAAACCCAGCAGCAATCAGAGCTTTCTGTAGACAGATGACATCTTTGCCGCGAGATGTGCTTGACAAGGTTTTAGCAGTAAGGACACATTTTTTCACAACAAGTTCTGGCACTGTGGTGGTAGCGATAGGGGCTGGCGCGATAGTGGAGACGTCTATTGGTGCAGGAGCAACGGTGGTTGGTGGGTTATTTGGCAAAGTGGCCGACTTATTGCTGCATGAGTTGAGGCCGAGCACCAAGCACACAACTGCGAAGAGACCGAGTCTTGAGGTGGGAGTTGTGCGGTGATGAAGAATGGTCATG
>JAEMRC010000118.1 GCA_016463545.1 Ilumatobacteraceae bacterium | reverse complement strand
GTACGGAATTATGATTCTGAACATTGCAATAGCAAGGTCAGGCGATACACGCTAGAAGAATTTAAAAAAAGGCCCCGTCACCAAAAGTGACGGGGCCTTTTTTATATTACGCAATCAACGAAGAGAACATCAAAACCTCTTTTCAGAATGTTTTAATCGATGTGCTGGTCGGCGAGACGGCGAAATACTTTTATTTCCTCCGCGTCGTATGGCACGCCATCGGCATGTAGGAGTTCATGAAACCATGGTTCGTTGTTGTCGACTGGCTCGGTCCAGGATCTCCACGGAAATCGCGTCTGGGTCCGTCCATCGACGAGTCCCCAGTTGAGCGCTCCGACGCCAGAATCTGCAAAAACTTCCAGTAGGTCAACGCTTGATCCGGCGCTGCGAGCAAGCCATTCCGTGCAGAGAAGAGGCCTGCCGTAGACCTGTAATTCTTTGATGACTGCACATAGCTTTGTGCGTGGTTCGTAACAATGAAATGAAATGATGTCGCTACGTTCGAGTATCAGATGATTGAGCGGGTTATCAGCCGGCTGACTGTCGTCGTTATATTCCCAAATCCCTACGGTCAATGGTTGAGTTGTTTCAACTTGGCGAGCCCAATCAAATACGTCAGAGACCAGTTCGGTCGCAATGAGGTTCTTGTCATGTCGCGACCCAATCTTCAAAGTCACTGTGTCGATTTGATCGGGTTCATTAAAAAGATCCCAGGCGATGACTCGAGGATCATCCTTGAAGCGCGACAAAACCTCCTGCACATATGGACGCAGACTTGGCCAGCGAGAACGGTCATAAAAAATTTCTGACCCAGGGCCTTGCACCCACGTTGAGTTATGAAGACAGGGAACTGGATCAGGTTGTTTCCCGAGACGAGGCTTTGGGTGCCAGACTCCGTCGAAAAGAACAGGGACTATCCCGATGCCGTGTGAGTCGGCGACTGCAAAGACAGCATCTAGCCGTGCAAGAAAGTCCGCAGAAGAATGCTCAAACAACAAGTCATGGAGATACAGGCGAATCGTGTTCATCCCAATGTGTGCTGCCCATCCGAGTTCACGGTCAATAGTCGCGAGATCGAACGTCTCCTCCTGCCATGTCTCTAATTGATTTCCAGAAGTTGATGGGGTGAAGTTGCATCCGAGCCTCCAGCCGACTTCGGCACGCCAATTAACTGCGCGAACAGTAGGCCATCGCTCAAGATTCACATTCACAGTTAATCTCACGGCAGCCAGACTTACGCAGATATCTTGAAGTTGATTGAGCCCCTAGGCGGAGGAGGAGGCGTTAATTAAAAAGTGACAACTTGAGTTGTCACTTTTTATAAAGGCTTCTGGCCTACGCAGTGCCAATTGAGCGTCAACAACTCTTCTTCCTCGGCCTGGATATAGGACGCGCTGTTTGCGTTCATTCGCTGCATTAACGCATCAGTCTTTGCCGGAATTAGGTGCACCTTGGTCAGGAACCTGAAAACCGCCTCGTACCGTGAGAATAGGGCGACTTCTTTTTTGATCAACTCCACTGCAGGTCGTCCGACAGAGGAGATAAGTTCGAAGCCGGCGTCGCGGTACGCATTTTCCCAGTATCGGTAATACCAGAACCCACCAAATACCGTCAGCTCGCGAGTGTGTTGGATCAAGGTTCGCTGGTGTTCGTTGTCTCGGTCGTATGCATCGAGAGCTGCGACATCGTTGATGACAAACCGTCCACCAGGTTTTAGAACGCGCATGACCTCCGAGAATGTGCGAGCGTGGTCGCTGATGTATGTCATCGGTTGGATCGCATATATCGCATCAAATGATTCATCATCAAACTCGAGCACCATGTTTAAGTCACCGACCGTGAACTGATCCCTCGGTAGGTTCGGGTTCTTCCACGCTTTCTCGATCTGCGAGCGGTCCAAGTTGAGTCCGTACGGTGTCGCCCCGGTGAGCTCAGCAATATGCTCTGCGATTGCGCCGCACCCACAGCCCAGTTCCAACACCTTGTCACCCGGGCGCAACTGCAGATCGTTTGCCACAATTCGCTCGAACAGAATCTGATTACTCAGAACAGACTGCTCTGGGTCGATGGTTGGAGGCATGTACATCTTTTCGACAGAGCCGAGAGTGCACAGTAGGTGAATCACCTTGTACAACTGAGTTAGTTCGTTACTGCTGCCTTGGGGGTATCCCTTTAGCGGCACGCCGGCTTCGTAGTCAGCCTTTGTGTTCTCTGGTGAGTCGACGAACAACTCATCGTATGACCGCATGTATGCGTTGTAGTCGTCGTCACTAATCCTGAGAAGACCCCATAGAGCCCCAAGGCGGTCGCGGATCGTTGTCGGCTTGTGCTTCACGTTGTTTACAGTAGCGGTAAAGGCCATAAAGCTTGAGAACAAACGGGGTTCATGAGCTTCTCAGCGTTTAGGATAATGACATGAGCGCTGTCATCAGAGATCTACTCCTTACAGATATTGGTTCCGCTGTGCGATTACTTGAGGAATGCCGCATGCTGGCCGACACAAAACCGGCTGATATCGCACAGTTTGTGAATGACGTCTCATCGGGAGCACCAGGAGTAGTTGCGGCGGAAGGTGATCAGATAGTCGGAATCATACAAGCCCGAACTGTTGCTGATGATGCTTGGATCAACGTTGTAGTGATTGATGCTGCTTGGCGCCATCAGGGGTTGGGTTCAGCAATGCTTCAGCGGCTCGAGGAAAAGTTGATGCATCTCGGAGTACGAAAAATTTCCGCATTGTTGTCAAGCGCTCAAGCAGGAGAGACCGCTCTTGTGAATCGAGGTTTTTCCTCAATCCATGATCTTGTGTTGTATGAAAAATTAGAGCCGATTGCACCGACAGCGATGCGCATTGTTGACCAATACGGGGGTGAAATTCCCTCGGAGTCATTATGGGATCGTGTTGCAGGAATGCATGAAGAAAAGAAAATCATTGCTGGGCGCGTAGTGGCACCGTTAGCTGATCCTTCCACCGCATTAAAAGTTGGTGTGAGAGCTCCGGCTACGGTCCTTCTTTTTGGACCTCCCGGAACGGGCAAGACGACTTTTGCAAAAGCGATCGCTGGTCGTCTTGGATGGCCGTTCATTGAATTGCTGCCATCCAAACTGGAGAGTGGAGTGGATTCGATGTCGTCAGAGCTTCGATCAGCGATGAACGATCTCCTGCGATTAGATCACGCTGTCGTCTTTATTGATGAGTTTGATGAAATCGCCTCAGCAAGAGAGCGCAACCCAACAACAAAGGGAGTGGTGAACGAGTTATTAAAAATGATTCCCCTCTACCGCTCTGCTCCCGGACATCTATTGGTATGTGCGACAAACTTCGTTGGCGACATTGACTCAGCGGTGTTGCGCCCCGGCAGGTTTGACTTGGTGATCCCAATTGGTCCACCTGATCTTGTTGCTCGCCGTGCGTTGTGGGAGGCTGCACTAGCGCCGCTCGACCAACGTGATGCCGACATTGAAAAACTGGCCAATAACAGCGGGGGATACACCCCAGGTGATGTTGAATTGGCAGCCCAAAGAGCAGCCGCCGCGGCATTCGACCGAATTCGCGAAGGTGGGGCGCCCGCATATATTTCCCAAGAGGACCTTGATGCTGCTGTGGCTCGCACCCGCGGCTCTGTTACGAGTGACATCTGTGAGCGTTTTGCTCAAGAAGCCGAGCGTTTTGCTCGCGTATAAGCGACGCAACCATCTCGTACCGTTGTCGGCTTGTGCTTCACGTTATTTACAGTAGCGGCAAAGCCCAAGGCTTGTGAATCTGCGGGGCCGAGGAAACATCCGCCACTGCAGTGGTTCCATTCACAACCTCAATCCCAAAGTTTTTAAAACATTTCGCCGTCGTGCATTCCGTAATACGGATAACCATCGATAGACCACAGAGCAAGCAGATAAGGGTCTACTTCCTCTAAAATCCACGGAGCAACCTTTGCCACACAGTCGTCACAGAACGCGCCGTCCACGCCCAGGGCCTGCTCGAGCAACGGTTCCTTGCACTCGCCGCAGCGCTTTGTATTATCGAGCAGCGACACTATGAATGATTTCACGGTGTTCCTCCCTTTATTTTCATTTTATTTATCATGTACTGCCGCCTGAGTAGACCGAAGTAAATCCTAAATTTAGGCATAGGCAGCAATGCGTTGAATACTCCAAGGACCTTACTGAACCAGTAGCCCAGAATCATGAGGCATCCAGCGATGTACCACCAGGTCGGGAGTAGCGCAACAAAATAACATATTAGCAACCATTTTATTATTATCTTCTTAGTGCTCATAACACCTCCAATATAGAGAGTGGGTGTTACAGGGTTTAGACCTCTAGTCCGCCTTCGCACCCAGAACCATCTAGTGTCATCTCGTCCCACACCCAAGAGTCGTAGTTCTGAAGGTGATAAATGAAAAGGCTCTGACAGCTTTATCGAGTATTTGCTTACTGACTTCCTCGTGAGTCCAGAGCAACGACCGTCTTGGCGTACTTGCGCCTTAGTCTCCAGAACTTTTGAAAGTATCTCTATTGTCATTTTTACCTATTTCCATAAGTAGTTGCTGAAAGTGTTCTTCACCCCTGAAAGTATCTGCGGTCACTTCCCTGTAGCCGAATCTGTTTACGAAAAGATGAGGGGGATAATAGATCTGCCTTAACCATCCATTCCAGTACTCTTCTCTTTCCTCATTCCTGTGATACGCCGTATAACGGCCTTTCGTCAGGTCTTCTTCGGTGTTCTCATAGATGAAGAGTATGTCGTAGTTGTAGTCCGACCGCACGGCAGGGCCAACCAAAAAAAATGCTTTCCTAGAAACGGTCGCCATTACGATAGTTCTTCCAAAGATACAATTGCCTGGTAGATATAGTTCTTTACTTCGTCGGCAGGAGAATAAATTTTGGTACCAAGGGTTTTCTTTTTAGAGTCATAGCTAAAAATCACCTGGTCGTAGTTGCCAGTAGCGAGCAAACGCCGAATATGTGCAATTGCATCGTCAACTAGAGCACGCACGTTGTGATTAAGTTCTGTGTAACCGCAGCCGGCGGTGCCAGTTGGGATTCCGGC
>JAEMRC010000117.1 GCA_016463545.1 Ilumatobacteraceae bacterium | reverse complement strand
ACTCACAATATTTTGGAGAAAAGTCGCAGTCGTATTATTCAGCAGACCTGGGTCCGTGGAGGCTCCTTGTCGTTGACTCATGGTGCCTTGGGCAACTGTATTTTGGCTGCAGCGCCCAAAGTCATCAAACCGCGTGGCTCACAGCACAACTCAGTCTTGCCCAAAGCCAAGGAAAGTGTGTGGCAGTCGCCATGCATCATCCGCCGTTCTCAAGTGGATCCTTTGCAACCAAGACATCACTCGACCTGTGGGCCGCATTTGTAGCAGGCGGAGCAGACATAGTTCTCACCGCCCACGACCATATCTACGAACGATTCTCTCCACTTGACGCTCTTGGTAACCCATCTGCCACCGGAACACGTCTCTTTATTAACGGCCTGGGTGGTGCGCCAACAACTGGACTAAAAACACCCGTTAGCGGAAGCGAATTTCGATACAAGACCACTCACAGCATGCTCGAAGTTGAGTTCACCGAGCGCGCGTATTCATGGAAACTTCTGAGTGCTCTCGATGACTCCGTCGTTGACTCCGGAACATCTACCTGTACTGCATAACGAAGAGGACCGACAAATGCCCCGCACAATCTTTGACGATGCGTATTACCAGCGCTTCTATAACGAAGACCCCGTTCACACCGAACAAAAAGTTGCTCAACTTGCCACTGCTGTTGATTCATTGTGTGCGTGGTGGGATATACCGGTGCAATCAGTACTTGACATCGGTGCGGGCCCTGGCATGTGGCGTGATTGGTATCACGTTCATCGGCCACATGTCAAAGTTCAATCAATCGATATCAGCGAACACGCGTGTAAAACATTTGGGCATGAACTACTCGACATCACTGCTTGGCATCCCAAGAAAAGTGTCGATCTTGTTATCTGCCACAGCGTATTGCAGTATTTATCCAACGCCGGCGTGAGTGCAGCGATCAAGAACATCTCTCTTTCGTGTCATGGCGTTTTATACATTGAGGTGCCAACTACGTCAGATCTAGAACATGTTGTTGATCGAAAAGCCACAGACCTCGAAATTCATCATCGGACAGGTGCGTGGTATCGCAAACTTCTTTCAGCGAACTTTCAGCAAATCGGCGCAGGATTGTGGCTCAGTAGGCGTGCGCGTGTTCCGTTATACGAACTTGAACATGCAAGTAAATAAGGACTTACGGAATCAGCACTACTTTGCCAGCGATTCGGCGCTCTTGTAGATCTCGCATGGCCTGTATTGCATCATCAAGTGCATAAACAATTGGCTCAACTGGATTAAGTGTTCCGTTGCCAATCGCATCCAAAATATCCTGGATGAGTTTCTGGTTTTCTTCTTGGTGTCGACCAACCCAGGCACCCCAATCAACGCCAGTAACCCTGCGATTACGCAACAACACTTGATTCGCAGGCAAACGAGGGATGCCCGCAACAAATCCGATCACGATGTAGTTTCCGTCTTCACCTAACGCTCGCAAACATGTCTCACCGAGTTCTCCGCCAACAGGATCGTAGAGATAGTCCACACCGCCACCCGATAGTTCTTTGGCACGCTCTTTCGTGTTTTCATTGGACGTATTGATTGTGGCGAAAGCCCCTCGAGCGGACGCCAACGCAAGTTTTTCCGGCGACGATGCAGCAGCAATAACTCGCACCCCCATTGAGTGAGCAACATCGACAGCGGCTAGTCCGATTCCTCCACCGGCCCCCAACACCAACATCGTGCGGCCAGCTTCAAGGGGTACACGAACCGTAAAAGCAAACCATGCAGTCGCGTAACTCTGCATAAAGGTTGCTGCTTGACCATCTGACAATGAGTCTGGCAGCACCAAAACGCGGCGTGCATGAGTGACTACCTCATCGGCAAACCCACCGACACCCACAGGAGCAAAGACCCGATCACCAATCTTTACATTGGCCACATCTGGCGCAATCTCACTTATACGACCAACGATTTCTCCACCGGGAATAAACGGCACAGGAGCTTTTATCTGGTAGCGACCTTCGCTCATCAGCGAATCAACAAAATTGACGCCGCTGGCAGTGACCTGTACTCGCACCTGTCCCGCAGACAATGGAACAGACGGCAGTTCTTGAATAGAACCTGTCTCGAGTGGACCAAGTTCTTTAAAAACTAAAGCACGCATCGTGAACCGACTGAAGGTCAGCGAGCCAAAATATCAGCAACTTGCTGTGCCCGACCTGCATGAATAGTTTCTTCACGACCGTTCAGGCGCAACAATCGAGCAACTTCTTCATTGCTTTCTGCGTCTGCCCACATCTGATAGCCGGCGTCTCCGTTTATTTCTCCCTGCACTACCGCTAAAAACATTGCTGCATCAACGGTGTCTGGTAACGGAATATCAAGGATCTTCTCTAGATCAGGAGTTGGGCTCCACTCATGCCCAAGTTTGATTTCAATTGCTCGCGCAACACGCCGAGCATGACCTTTTTCTTCGATCGCATTTTTACGCAACAGTGCCGCTGCGTCAGCATTTCCGACACGATCTGCAAGCAAGTTATAAAACACTTCACCACTGCACTCGAGTTGATAAATAATCTCTAACTCGGCAACTCCCAAGGAAGTCTTTGAAGCAAGAGAGGCTCCTGCTGTGTAGAAGTTGATCTCCGACATTTTTCTCCCTCGCATTCGAAACACAAAAACTACGCGCTTGTGCACCGTCTGTATAACACTATTTGTTTACTCAGTTATGTGCGTTGCGAGCAAACACACATAGTGACGCGCGTGAGCGCGCCGCCGTCAGAGGGGACGGACGTTATTTGCTTCGACGCCCTTGTGACCTTGGCCGAGTTCGAACTCGACTTGCTGGCCAGCTACGAGTGACCGACGACCGGTTCCCTCGATATTAGAGAAGTGAACGAAGACATCGTCTCCGCCTTCTTGGGAGATGAATCCAAATCCCTTTTCGTCGTTAAAAAATTTTACGGTACCGGTTGGCATGACTAATTATTTCCTATCGTTTGGTTACGTTTTTAGTATAGGGGACTAAAACGAAAAGTGGAAACATTCAGATTTCCTCCACCCTGCCCACCCACTATCTCAATCGCCTTTGGTATGGTGTCATCTCATCAATCCTGCTGAGAGCCAGTCTGGAGAACACTATGAGCCATATGAGTGCTACATCCGATACAACCCATCCGACGGTTGACCTTGAACGAGCCGAGACCGCAGTTCGCGAATTACTCCAAGCCCTTGGCCAAGACACAGCACGGGACGGAATCCTTGACACGCCTGCTCGAGTCGCTCGTATGTGGGCCGAACTGCTGCAGGGCTACCAAGAAGATCCAGCCAGCCACCTCACTCGAACATTTGAAATCGAACATGACGAGATGGTGTTGGTCCGAGACATCAACTTCACATCGATGTGTGAACACCATCTTTTACCCTTCACGGGCGTTGTGCACATCGCCTATCTTCCCGGAACAACCGGCAAATTCACAGGCCTCTCCAAATTGGCACGTTTAGTAGAGGGATACGCGCGGCGTCTGCAAGTGCAAGAAACCCTGACAAGTCAAATCGCAGATGCGATGAACTCGATGCTCGAACCTGTTGGTGTTCTCGTGGTCGTTGAGGCAGAGCATATGTGCATGTCAATTCGTGGCGTGCGTACTCCGGGTGCCCGAACAATCACCACCGCAGTGCGCGGTATTTATCGCACAGACTCAACTGCACGCGCAGAAGTCATGTCATTTATTCGCGACCAAAAATAACAACGGCGTCACAACACCCCTATGGGATTCCCACATCCCACTCCTGATCTGCCCGGAAAATGGCCAGCGCTACGAGCAGAAGTAATAGCCGTACAGATTCCTACACAAGAATCTCAGACTCTTTTACAACTTCTTGATACTGACGCACCAGAACTTTTAGAACCTGCGCACATCTGTGCCACCACTTGGGTATTGAGTCAAGATCATTGCCACACACTCCTTGTTCAACACTCCACCTTGGGCTGGAGCACGCCTGGCGGTCATCTCAACCAACACGAAACAAGCAGGAATGGTGCACTACGAGAATTACTTGAAGAAACTGGTCTCGATGCTGCGGCAGTGCAAATAGTAGGTAACGCTCCTGCAATCATTCACCAGCATCGCACCGCAGGAGAAATACCTCACCAACATTGGAACATCGGGTGGCTCTACGTTGGCGACTCTGCCGCATCACTCACCTCAACCCATGGCGCTCAGTGGTGGCCGATTGACAAATTGCCCACTGGACCAGAAGATCGTGGCATTATTTTTCCGAAATTACTTCAACTTTTACCACTGTAAAAGCTTTCGCTCAATTCTTGAGCCAAGCGACCTGTCGCTGAAGAGCAATCTCACCCAACACGATTTTACGAATTAGGGCTAGATCTCAAAAAGCCCGCACTGGATGCACGAAGATCTTGTGGTCCTTGAGGTAGGGGGTTTGATACCCATAAGCGAAATTCTGCTCCCACGCACTGAGCAGGCTGCTCTCAGAAGAACTCCAATAGATGCCAACGGCAAAACTCCATGAGATTCCATTGGTTGTGCCTGACACAGGGTCGCCGTTACCTGAGCCCTTGCAATTGTCTACGGATTTATAAGTTCCTCTTGGAGAAGTTCCAGGGCCTCCCTTAAAGAACTCATGACATAAAGCGTCGAGTTCTTTGCGTGATGGCAAGAACCAGTCGGTCTTGCCACCACCGTTATAGGCCGCAGCAATACTTGCAGCAATCGCTGGACTGCTACAAGTATTCTCAGTAATCATCTTGGTATTAGCTCGTCCTCTGCCGATCTCAAGACTTGCTGTTTGCTGGTCCCCTGTCATCACCTCAGTCCCACAGCCCCACTGTGTCAGAGCGGTTGGTGTCCATGTAGGAGTTGCTATTCCGTTTGTTATTGCTGCTTCGAGATAGGAGCATTCTGTCGCAGGTGTTGCGTTGAGATCTTCACCACAGGTAAATGGTGTGGTTGCCACATAGAACACGATGCCACCACCAGGACCAATGTCTCTCACCTGATAGGTCTTGGGGATTGTGGTGGTTGTTGTTGTGGTGGTTGTGGTTTTCGGTGCCAGAGTTGTCTCGGTTGTGGAT
>JAEMRC010000116.1 GCA_016463545.1 Ilumatobacteraceae bacterium | reverse complement strand
GAAGCGTTCAACATGGACAATCATCGATCGCAATGCCCGCAAAGCCGAACAACCAAGTGACCACGCACCAGTGTTGCTCAAGTTTGAAGGGAAATAGAAGATGTCAGAAATAGAGCCTGGTGCAGGTCTGTCTTTTCCAACGTTTCATGAGCGTTCTGAAAAAATGACGCCACTTGATCTAGCGCGAGTCGAACTCACTGAGAAAATACGTGAACTCATTAGAGATTCCTTTGTCACTAATGCGGGTCTTGATGCTGTACAAAAAGCAACAAATCTTGTGTCGTTGGCTGTCGAACAAGTGCGTAGCAATAACCGCCTGCCAGGCGAGGATGCATCTCAGATGGTGTTTCTTGATCGCAGTCCGTTGATGGGTGCGATGAACGCTCTTTCGATACCACTCGTGATGACCATTGAGGGCACAGGTGACGATCGGTCAATCACGGGTCGTGCTGTTTTTACTGAGCCATACGAGGGTCCACCTGGTCATGTGCATGGCGGTTATGTTGCCGCGGGTTTTGATGAAGTACTTGGGATGGCTCAATCGTTGAGTGGTCGCCCAGGCCTCACCGGGAATCTGTCAGTGACATATCGTCGACCGACACCTCTATTTGTGGAGCTTGTTTATCGAGGAGTCTGTACTGAAGTTGTGGGCAGAAAAATATTTACTCATGGCACCCTGCATCACGGAGATGTTCTTTGCGCAGAGGCAACTGGCTTGTTCTTGTCGATGAAGCCAGATGTCATGGCAAGATTATTTCGTGACCAGCAACAAGGCGCTCTCACTGATCCGCAATAGCAGCCAAAATTCGGGCGCTGTATCGACCGCCAATGATGGGCCCTAACACAGCAACGATATCTACATCATTTTGTGGGTTAGCTCGTACGAGGCGCTCGAGTTCAGCGTCTGTGAGCACTGCTTGAGGGTCACATCTTGAGGCTCGTGCCGCAGTACTGCGCCATTCTTTGAGTGCAACAGCAAGTGGATCGCTCGCGATCGGAACACTTCTGCGGGATCGCATCTCAGCGGTAGGCGGTGCAAGAGGGGATTCACCCAACGGTAACTTTCGCAGTAGCGCGCTAGGGCCCGTTCGTTTTCCGCCACGTTTGTCTGTCCATGTGATGACGAGGTGTTGGGCAGCGCGCGTGCATGCCACATAGGCAAGTCGCCCTTCTTCTTGTCGGGCCTCAGCAGATATGGCCGACGAATGAGGCAGCAAACCTGTTTCTGCTCCGGACACAATCACTCCAGTCCATTCGCGACCCTTGGCGGCATGAAATGTGAGAACTTCAACTCCTTGGTATTGGGGTAATGGTGCAGTCGTGGCTGTCCAAGTCTGAAACGAGCGACCGTCGGCAGGGCCAGACGGATGCTCTGCTAAATACATTCGAATAGACATCGCGACTTCTTTAATGCCGTCATCAGTGTCTTCATCAGGCATATCAATGGCGTCAGCGGCCCACACGGCCAGTGCGTGCCTGCTGCCAAGCGATGATGCTTCAGCGAGCGCCGCTGTGTATTTGCGATCAGAGCGAATTTCTTGAACTGGTACACGGGCGCTTTGCAATGCAAGCACGATCTCTGATGCCAACTTATTTGTGCGAGACAACACTGCTATCGAATCCCATGAGCCAGTAACTGCATAAAGCCGTAGCGCCTGTTCACAAATTGTTGCGAGTTCTTCTTGTTCTGTGGCGCAACGCACAGCAGTAATTGGTGCGCCATCGGTGCGTAGAGATTTTTCGTTTGCATCGTGTCCGGCATTTTTTAGGACATGCACTGCAGCAGCAACAATCTGTGGCGTGCAACGATAGTTAGAAGGCAGTTCAACGACGTAACTGCCAGTCGAGAGATCAGGTAGGTCGTCAAACAATGTGTGGTCAGCGCCGTTCCAGCCATAGATCGCCTGGTGTGGGTCGCCGACAATAAACAGATCTGGTGTATTGCCGACAAGAACACGCAGGAATGAATATTGAAGAGGGTTCATATCTTGAGCCTCGTCAACGTGGATGTGACGGTATTGCCATCTGATGGATTCGGCAAAGGCAGCATCATATTTGGCTTCGTGCACCACGAGAGAAATAAGATCATTGAGGTCTACAACTCCGCGTTTACGTTTTGCTTTTTCGTAGTCAGTAAATATCTCAGTAAACCGTTGAGTTGTGACTGGCATCCGTCGCCCGAGTTCTTGGATTGCAATTGTGGCTTCTGCTGGACCTAAGTGTCGGGCATGAGCCCAATCAATCAAAGTCAATAGTTCAAACGCACCACCTGCGCGACTGTCGGCACCAGCAACGGTATTTAAGATCTGCATTCTGTTGGTAACGACAAGTGGTGCAACGCGATTGGTGTCATCGAATCGTTGTTTGAGCAGTCGAAGCGCAATTGCATGAAATGTGCCCGCAGTAAATTCACTTCGTCGCGGGGCATCTTCGTCGTCAACAAGATTGAGCGTGCGGATGCGCCGTCTCAGTTCTGCGGCAGCCTGACGTGTGAATGTAATAGCTAATACGTGTTCGAGATCGGCTGTGTTGTTTGCTACTCGCCACGCAACCCGTCGCGTGAGCACAGTGGTTTTTCCAGACCCCGCACCAGCACGAACAATGACGGTCCCGACGCCTGCCGTGACAGCGTCTAGTTGTTGGGCATCAAGGCCAAGCAAAATGTCATCAGGAACCACCTGAGACAAACTAGAGGCTGGCTACCATGAACACCATGCCCTTCCCTCGTCGGCTTTTAAACGACTATGAGTCCATCACCCTGGACCTGCATCCGCATTGGTGGTTTTTGGCTCCGGCAGGTGCCGCCACCACTGTGTCGGGGGTAATGACACTCACTGTGTTGGCCCAATTTGATGGCTGGCTAGAGACCGTGGCAATTTATTTGATGATTGGGGCCCTTGTCGTATCGGCGTCATGGATGGTGGTCAAAATGGTGCAATGGCGCACCACATATTTTGTGGTGACGTCCCATCGCGTGATTTATCGCCAAGGAGTTTTGGCGCGTAA
Organism: Ilumatobacteraceae bacterium; assembly: GCA_016463545.1. GTDB lineage: Bacteria > Actinomycetota > Acidimicrobiia > Acidimicrobiales > Ilumatobacteraceae > UBA2093. Next base: position 2,069 of record JAEMRC010000116.1, on the reverse strand, counting down.
TGGTGTTGAGATTCCCCTTGAACGAATGAGTAATGTCAACTTTAAGCAGACCATCTTTGAGCGCTTAATAGGGGCGGGGGATTTGATTATTGAGTCGTCGGGTCGCGACGGACAACAGAAATTCAGCGATATTCAGAACCCCGAAGAAGTACAAAATATTGTGCATGCGGCATTGCAAAGTCGTGAGTCTCAAAGCGGCGGAAACGATGTACAGGGCGACGTCGCCACGCAACTCGAAAAACTTGAAGGCTTACGGCAGCGAGGAACGTTGTCCGTAGAAGAATTTATCGAGCAAAAGAGACGCCTACTCGAGTAGGCGAGCACCGTTAGAGGCCTCAACGATCAAACCATCAATCTTGGCGTCTGGGTCTGCGAGCGCAACGATGCAACCGCCGAACCCACCGCCTGTCATGCGAGCTCCATAGACACCAGGTATGGCACGTGCCTCCAGAACCGCTGCATTCATCTGATCAGTAGACACAGCAAAATTGTCGCGCAGACTGTTGTGGCTATCAACCATAATTAAACCCGCCTGAGCAAAGTCGCAATCTGTCATGGCACTGCAAAACTCTTGCACTCTTTCGTTTTCTGTTATTACATGCAACGCATATTTTTTGACGGTGGGGTCATCAATCGCTTCAAGGTCTGTTGTGTTGGCACTGCGCAGTGGACCAATGATTTCTTGTGCACGAGCACATTGAGCGACACGGTCGGCGTATGCACTGCCAGCCAACGTGCGCGGGGCGATGAACTGGACAACTATTTTGACATCAGCCGGAATACGAACAGGTGTCATTTCAAGTGTGCTGCAGTCAATGAGCAATGCGTGTTTGGATTGTCCAGCCAACACGATCAATTGATCCATGATTCCGCATGGAACTCCAGTTGCTGCGTGCTCAGCCTGTTGGCAGAGTTGCGCTAACGCAATAATCTCATCTCTTGTTCCTGCGTGTGCGCCAAGACTAAGTGCAATGGCAACTTCGAGCGATGCGCTTGACGATAATCCTGAACCAATTGGCAGGGTTGATGAAATCGTTGCAAGAATCTGTGGTGACTTGTGTCGTCGTTGTTCGAGCAACTGTGCCACTGCATGGACATATCTTCCCCAATGAGACGACTGGGGCTCGTCATATAGGGCTACAACTACATCATCAACGTCACTGCTGAATCGACTCGGGGTATTCGTCAACTGCCATGTGATTGTGGTTCCAAGGTCAATCGCCATAGGCAAGACAAGGCCACCGGTGTAGTCAGTATGGTCACCAATGAGGTTCACTCGACCAGGAGCCCACACCTTGCCCTGTGTCAATGTGCGTGACTCGTTCATTCTTGTGACACGGTAGCGGATGCACGGGGCGCTCCAGATTGACCTACAGAGGTCAAAGAAGCGAGACTGTCTACATGCCAGTTGCCATTGCCCCGAACGGAATAAATATTGAATACGACGTGATGGGAGATCCCAGTGATCCACCGTTGTTGTGGATAATGGGTTTTACGGCGCAATTGATTGCATGGTCAGAAGAATTCATGCAGCTCTTCGTTGACCTTGGTTATTTCGTTATTCGATTTGATAACCGTGACTGCGGCTTATCAACCAAGTTTGATGGCGTTGTTGTTGACGCAAACGCAGTCATCAAAGCTGCCTTGCTCGAAGATCCAGTACCTGCTGTGCCTTACACATTGTCAGACATGGCCAACGATGCAGTTGCCGTGTTGGATCATCTCGGCATTGCTCGGGCGCATGTCATTGGTGCATCGATGGGCGGGATGATTGCTCAGACCGTCGCAATTGAGCATCCCACTCGAGTTCAAACACTCACCTCCATCATGTCTCAAACCGGAGACCCCGAATATGGCCAACCAGGACCTGAAGCAGCAGCAGTTTTATTTGCACCACCAGAGACCGATCGCACTGCCTACATTGAGGGTTCGGTTAAGTACGCAGTATGGCAATCAAAAAAATATTTTGATCCGGTGGCCGTTAAAGAACGCGCGGCGAGAGAGTTTGATCGCAGTTTTTATCCAGAAGGTTCAAGTCGGCAACTGGCGGCAATCTATGCAAGCGGTCG
>JAEMRC010000115.1 GCA_016463545.1 Ilumatobacteraceae bacterium | reverse complement strand
TTGTTGGACCGAATGCACCCGATGCCATGCCTGTGGGCGTCTTGGCTGGACCTGCGTAATACACGCAGTAGTCCTTCATATATGACGGTAGGCCGTCGCCAGCATCGAGGCGTTCTTTGAGCTTTGCGTGAGCAATATCGCGCGCAACTACCAGCGGACCCGTCAACATCACACGAGTTTTGATGGGATATTTGCTGAGCGTGGCACGGATCTCTGACATTGGTCGGGTGAGGTCAATGCTGACGACTTCGGTAGCGAGTTCTTCGTGAGTGATGTCTGGCAGAAAACGCGCGGGGTCTGTTTCGAGTGCTTCTAAGAAAATTCCGTCGCGGGTAATTTTTCCGAGCGCCTGACGATCTGCACTGCAGGAGACTGCAAATGAAACGGGACAACTTGCGCCGTGCCGTGGGAGGCGGATCACACGAACATCATGACAAAAGTATTTACCGCCGAATTGTGCACCAATTCCGGTTTGCTGCGAGAGCAAAAGCATCTTTTTCTCTAGTTCAAGATCTCGAAAAGCGTGACCCGTCGCGTCACCGCTTGTTGGAAGAGAGTCAAGATAGCGCGCACTCGCTAGTTTTGCAGTTTCGACACATTGCTCGGCAGATGTTCCGCCGATGACAACTGCAAGGTGATACGGCGGACAGGCTGCAGTGCCAAGAGTTTGCATTTTTTCAAAGACCCAGGGGAGTAGGGCCTTTTCATTGAGCAATGCCTTGGTCTCTTGGAAAAGGTAACTCTTATTGGCAGAGCCACCACCTTTTGCCAAAAATAAGAATTTGTATTCATCGCCGTCAGTTGCTGCAATTTTTATTTCGGCTGGCAAGTTGTTTCCGGTATTGACTTCTTCATACATTGAAATGGGCGCCATTTGGCTGTATCGCAAGTTGCTTGTTTGGTAAGTGTTGAATACGCCACGAGCGATTGCTGCTTCGTCGCCACCACCAGTTAAAACGAACTGTCCTTTTTTGGCTTTAATGATTGCAGTCCCGGTGTCTTGACACATTGGCAACACACCACCTGCCGAGATGCTTGCATTTTTTAAGAGATCAAGAGCAACGAAGCGATCATTGGCACTTGCTTCAGGATCTTTTAAGATGTCAGCGAGTTGTTGGAGATGACTTGATCGCAAGAGATGTGCAATATCGCGCATCGCGATTTCAGTGAGTGCAGTAATGGCCTGGGGTGTGACCTGAAGGAAAGTTCCAGCCGTTGTGTCGATAGTGGACACACCCTCTGTCGAGATCAGTCGATAGGTGGTGGTATCAGGTCCGAGTGGGAAGATGTCGGCGAAGGCGAATTCGAGCATGCCCCTACGCTAGAGCGCAGAGTGGTCAGCGCAGTGTCGGATCAATCGGCCAAGGGTGTTTGGGGTAACGACCCGCCATGTCTTTGCGCACTTGAGACCACGAACCAGTCCAAAACCCTGGCAGGTCGGAGGTGACTTGGATGGGGCGATCAGCAGGTGAGAGCAGTTGAACCTTGAGGGCGACAGCGTTGTTCATCACGCACGGATGGGTGAGGAGCCCAAAGAGCGATTGCACTCGAATCGCAATGGTGGGTGCGTCAGGTTCAGAGTAATCAATTGTTACGGTGCGACCGGTTGGTGGTTCGAATACCGCTGGAGCAAGCGTGTCGAGCTCGATGCCGGCGTCCCACGACAGCAGAGCGTGCAATGCCATGCCAATATCAATGTGAGCAAGATCTGCATTGCTGGTACAGCCTGACAGGAATGGCTCGAGCCAATCTGAGATTGTTGCAAGCAATACAGAGTCACTGACATCAGGCCAAGAATCAGAATTATGGTGACGCATAAACATGATGCGTTGTTGAAGTGAGCGAACATCGCTATCAAAATTAAGCGGCGAGAGTTTATTGATCACAATGTGGCGCATCACGATGGCCGTTACCTCTGGTGATGGTTGAGTAGCAATAATGCGTTCATCAAGCACAAGCGAGCCAACTTTGCGTGTTGTGCGAGTCACAACGTCACTGCGCTTGGAGTCCCACTCTGTCACGGTGGTGGTCTCGACGTCATCGCCCAATGCAAGAATGACATCATTGGCGTCAAGTGCGGCTGCACGACGGATGCGAGTTGATTTACGGTCACCATCAAGATCTGCGGCAACAATGAATTGCTCGTGAGCAAGAGAGTCTTTGGCGTCCATCCATGTGCCACCACCCGCTCGCAAGACAAATTGTCCCGCTGTGGCACGGCGCATCGCTAAACGGTCAGGATACGCAAGTACAAGAAGTGCTCCAACCCGCGTATGAATATGTTCAAGCGTGAGTGAGTCGTCGACTTCGATATTGGCACGCCGCGCAATGTCGGTAGCGCGCTCCATGATTCGGCGCACACCGTTTCGGTCTGCGTCGGGGTGGTGTTCATTTTCTAATACGATGGCGACGCGTTGTGCTAGATCAGTTGGCAATGAGTCTGGTCGGCCGCGCAGAATATCGCGATCGTCAAGCAACGCAGAGATAACACACGCAATCCAAGCATCTGAGCCAGTAGAACGAGCCACCATTGTGGCGAGACGTGGATGAAGGGGAAGCCTCAGGGTTTGATGTCCAAGCTCAGTGACGTGGGTGTTGTGGTCGAGCAGATGCAACATCTGCAACGTGTCGTGCGCAAGTCGCAAGGCTCGCGGTGGTGGAGCATCCAGAAACTTCAAGTGTTCAAGTGGTGTGCCCCACGCTGCAAGCTCAAGAGCAACACCACATAGATCGACTTGAGTGATCTCTGCAGGCAAGTGTGCGAGGCGGGTGGAGTCCTCAATGCGACTCCACAAACGGTAGGCAATACCGGGGGCAACGCGACCAGCACGGCCACTGCGTTGGTCAGCAGATGCGCGACTAGAAGTGACAGTAACAAGTTCTGTGAGGCCAGTGCGAGGGTCGAGTTTTGGAGTGCGCGCAAGACCAGCGTCTACGACGATATGTACGCCACTGACGGTGAGGCTTGTCTCGGCGATATCGGTACTGAGCACCACTCGTCGACGCGAGCCAGTCGACGCGTTGAGTGCTGCATCTTGTTCGCCAATGGCGAGGGCACCAGCGAGGCGCAAGACATCAACATGTGGTGGCACCAATGGCAACAAAACATCGCGAACGCGATTTATTTCTCCGATGCCTGGCAGAAATACCAAGACATCGCCAGTATCACTCTTAAGCGCATCCAAAATGGTAGACGAGACAATATTTTCGAGTCGATCGTTTCGTTGTCGTTGTACATAACGAACATCAATCGGAAAACTTCGTCCGTCGCTTGTGATGACAGGAGCAGGTCCTTGCGTGTCGGCAAGAAGCGCAGAAAATTTTTCAGCCTGCGGAGTCGCAGACATCGCCAGAATACGCACGTCTGTATCAAAAGTGCCCCGTGCGTCGAGAAGAAGCGCAAGCCCAATATCGGTTGGCACATTGCGTTCGTGAACCTCGTCAAAGATGACAAGTCCAACGCCTGCAAGCGATGGATCTGTGTGTAATCGACGAGTCAGGATTCCTTCCGTGAGTACTTCGATTCGAGTGTTGCTAGAAATATGTCGCTCGTCGCGAGTTTGATAGCCAACCGTTTGGCCCACTTGTTCTCCTAACAGATCAGCCATCCGTCGTGCCGCTGCGCGCGCTGCTAGTCGTCGGGGTTCAAGAATCAAAATGCGTCTGTCGTTGAGCCATGGTTCGTGCAATAGACGCAAAGGAACAACTGTTGTTTTTCCGGCCCCAGGTGGCGCTACAAGAACTACTCCGTGTCGATGTGAGAGTGCGTCTCGAAGCTGCTCGAGAACCGCTTCAATCGGAAGAGGATCGGATGTCAGTTGCTCAGACAAGAGCGGCAGTACCGCGGAAGGTTCCTGGGTCGCCTGGTGCGGGAATTGTTGGTGTTGACCAGTTTGTCAGAGAGGCAATGGAGTGGCTGACATGACGCCATGATTCTGCAGACCATCCTTGTGCAGAAGCGGAAATTGCTCCGTTGGATTGCACAAGAACAAACGCAGGCAATTCTGAGAGACCAAGTGCTTTTACTGCGATGCGGTCTGGGTCGATAAACACCAAAAACTCGTCGGCATATGGTCCAAGAAATGCGCGCGCTTCTTGCGAGCTACATGTCATAAGCCAATTTATGCGAACGGCTGCACCGCTGAATTGGTGCATGATGCGCGCAGCAGTTTTAAGAATCCAGGCACTTTCGTTGGTGTACGGATCAAGAACAACTGTGGCCATATGAAACATCGTGAGCCATTCACGCAGGGTACGGGCTTCTCCGGTGAGAGATGTCAGGACAAGATCAAGGTTGGGAGGGGATAATTGTTCAGTGGCCACGGAGACGACGCTAGTGCCTTGGCACTAACGTTTGGAAGGTGCACCCCATCGAACATCTGCGATATGTGGCTCGCTCGCATGGGTCCGACCCTGTTGAGGTGGCTCTTGAGACCGCTGGCGCCTTTAGTTCACTCGTGAACGACCCCGCTGGCCTTGTTGTGGCAGCCCGGCGCGTTGTGGAGCATCACCCCACAAACGCACCCTTGTGGTGGATGTGCGCACGTGTCTTGACAGCACTAGATCCGCGCCTTGAGTTGCGTCACTGTGTCGATGCATTACAAAACGACGCCACGTCGACACACATTGTTGATGCACTGCCTGATGATTCCACTGTGTGCATTGTCGGCTGGAACGGACATGTTGTTGATGCTCTTACTCGCCGTGGCGATGCGTTTGTCTTGGTGATTGATAGCAATGGCGACGGTCAACATGCGTTGAGATATTTTGATCGACATGATGTTGCCGCAGAGTTGGTGGCGCCAGAGGGTGCTGGTGCTGCCGCTGAATACTCCGACATCACCATTGTGTCCGCAGATGCATGTGGTCGGGATTCGGTGTTGGCCCCAGGTGGTGCACTAGCAATTGCCAGCGTTGCGTATTGCACCCAAAAGCCAGTGTGGTTGGTGGCGGGATGCGGAACACGACTCGCAGATCCATTGTGGGACGCGGTTTTGGCAGGTGCTCGCTTCCGACCTGACGTGTGGGCGACCGGAGTAGACCTAGTTCCTCTTGCGGTCTGCTCCTTTGTGATTGGCCCAGACGGCATGAAGCCAGCAACATCGGCGAGTCTCGCGCCAGAATG
>JAEMRC010000029.1:15795-20542 GCA_016463545.1 Ilumatobacteraceae bacterium | reverse complement strand
GGGCAATTGTTGACCTTGGCGGCACGGCGATTGGTGTGCAGGCGGATGTCACCAATGAACAACAGGTCATCGCCATGGTGACAGCAACTATCAAAGAATATGGACGACTTGACTGCGCCCACAACAATGCTGGCATCAGCGGCACGATGACTGCGTTCACCGATCTCTCTCTTGATGACTGGAATCACATGATCGCGATCAATCTCACCAGCGTCTTTTTGTCAATGAAACATGAGATACCTGCCATGCTCGCATCTGGCGGTGGTGCAATCGTCAACACATCAAGCGGCGCAGGCGTCGTTGGGTTTGCAGGTTTGCCCCACTATGTTGCAGCCAAACACGGCGTCGTAGGTCTCACAAAAACCGCAGCACTCGAGTTTGCAAAAAGCAATATTCGCGTGAACGCAGTCTTGCCCGGCACTACTAACACTCCAATGATTCAGGAGTTCACAAACTCCAATCCTGATATCGGCAAGATGATTGCCAGGTCTGTTGGTCGTGGTTCGCTCGGTCAGCCAGAAGAAATTGCACAAGCAGCAGTGTGGCTCTGCAGTGATCGCGCCAGTTTTGTTAGTGGCGACTCGATGCTGGTTGATGGAGCAACTGTGTGTCGATAGAAATATTTTCTCGCGACGAAATAGAGCGTGCTTTCCACGACTTCTTGCGTGTTGGCGCGTATGGCCATGACTGGCCCGCATGGGCTGGCATCTTTACAGATGATGCGCTCTACACCGAGCACTGTCTTGGCGTATTCATCGGAGCAGAGCAAATAAAAAATTGGATCGTTCCGCAAATGGAGATGGTTCCGGCAATGACGTTCTCTATTGAGTGGTACGACATTGTCGACAACACAATCGCATTCTGGATCTGGAACCACCTGCCAGATCCATCTGGTGGTGGTGCTCGCTTTGATTTTCCTAACTTTTCTTTGCTCACATATGCGGGCAACGCAAAATGGAGCAAAGAAGAAGACGTGTACGATCCGCGTAGTAGCGAACCAGTTGTGTTGAGTTGGTTTAAGGCTGGCGGCAACGCCCAAACACCACAAGATCGCACTCTGCGGGCGCCACAATTCACGCATCCGTCACTGCCCCACAACCTGCCGACGACTCACCAGATGGATGTGGCTATCGCCGCAGCAGTACCCCCTGATGCGACACTGCGTCAAAAGATTGTCAATGGTGCTCGGGCATCATTGGTCTACGACACGTCGGAGCGTACCTATGGCACTGTGCTACATGTTGACGGCGATGGCAATCGGGTATTTCAAGATGACTTTACTAATATGCGTGAAAACTTTACGATCAAGGATGTACGCCGATGACCAATGAATGTGTCTATCTACACGAAACAATCGACATTGTTGGCCAAGGTCGTGCTGCCTACAACGAGCACATGTGTGCATATATCCCAACTGCAATTCAAGAACGACGCCTCCAGATGGTCGGCAATTTCTCTACTGTTGGCACCACCGATCGGTGGCCAGAAAGCATCAATCTGTGGGAGTTTTTAGACGGGTGGGATGGCGTTGCACGCAACTTCGCACACGAGTTCAACAACCCCGTTCATCAAGACAAAAATCTGGTGCCGTGGTGGACAGAGGCACTCAAACATCGCAGTGGCGGACTCGACAGACTCATGTTGGCTTCAGCACAAACTCCAAGAGCTGAGCAACTGCACTCGCGTGGCGTCACTGGTGAGTGCTACTACCACGAAATTGTTCAACTCAAGCCCGGCACTGCTACTCGCTATCTCGAGATGATCGATGAACAACGCACCGAGATCGGTGCTTCATTTGATTGGCAACTGATTGGGGCGTATCGCCATGCGTTTGTCAATGACAGCGAAGCAATCGTTGTGTGGGCTGTGCCGACATGGCAACACTGGGCTGAGTGGGAGCACAAACGCAGCACCGATCCTGGCATGCGTCGGTGGTTAGACAGCACTGAGGGCATTGTGATTGATTGGCGATCAAAATTGCTTGCTGCAAGCGCGCAGAGTCCGCTTGGCAATTCTGCTCCGTAACACCAGACTTTTATTTTTGCCAGTCGGCTAATACTTCTTCGATCGTATGAGAACCTGCATGTACCGGTTCTCCAGCTTGTGTAGGAGTTGCCGAAAATCGTGGTGCGGCTTGAGCGTGTAGTCCCCCGTTGCGCCGCACAAGCGTTCCGCGCGCCTGAGTGTGCCGATGTGTCTCGACTTCTTTGGCGCTTAACACAGGCGTTGCACATGTCTCAAAGCCTTCAAGCAATTCGCTCCACTCGTCGCGTGTGCGGGTTGCGAACATCTGACGCATTTTTAGTTTCTGTTCTGGCCAGACAGACTTATCCCACTGCGGACCAAAATCAACGAACTGCATGCGCTGAATAAGTTCTGCAAAAAATTGGTCTTCAATTGCCCCAATTGCAAAATATTTTCCGTCTTTGCATTCAAAGACTCCGTAGAAAGGTGCTGCGCCATCAAGGTGGTTGGTTCCGCGTGGTCCCCAGTTGCCTGTATCAACGCCCGGGAAAAATGTTCCGCCGACGAGCGCTGCGCCCTCCACCATCGAGACGTCAATCACTTGCCCTTGCCCCGTTGTGCGTTGATGCACGAGTGCCGCTGAAACTCCCATCGCCAACAACATGCCGCCTCCTGCAAAGTCTCCAAGCAAGTTGATCGGCGGCTGTGGTGCACCATCGGCATCACCCAGCATGTCCAAGACGCCTGAGAGGGCGATGTAATTAATGTCGTGTCCGGCAACATTTGCAAACGGACCGTCTTGTCCAAAACCCGTCATGCGCGCAAAAATCAGTTTTGGGTTAATCGCCAGACATACGTCAGGACCAATGCCGAGTCGCTCACACACACCCGGTCTAAACGGATCGACTAATACATCTGCATGTGTCACGAGTTCTTTTAGCGTGGCAACATCATCGGCATTTTTGAGATCGAGCGAAATTGTGCGCTTGCCCCTCGTGAACGGAGAGATAGAGGCTCGTTCTCGTTTTACTTTTTGAGCAACAGATGGTCTGTCAACTGCAACCACATCGCATCCAAGGTCGGCCAAGATTGTTGCACCCATCGGGCCTGGTCCTTGCCCAACAAGTTCGACCACACGCACACCGCGTAATGGCCCCTGACCAGTTGTCACTGTGGCTGGCCCTTGGCGACCGACTCTGTTGCATGTTGTTTCGCCCAACGGTAATCAGGTTTGCCAGCAGGTGACCGCACAACATCCTTCACCAAAACAAGTGCGCGCGGCACTTTGTATCCAGCAATGTGTTGACGACAATGCGTCTGCAAGTCTTCAAGCGTCAAAGCACTACCTGATCGCACCTGCACTAATGCAGTAACGAGTTCGCCCCAGCGATCATCTGGAATACCCACCACTACAGCGTCAAAGACCGAAGGATGTGACTTGAGAGAATTTTCTACTTCTTCTGGAAATACTTTTTCTCCACCAGTATTGATACTGACAGAGCCACGGCCCAACATCGTGATACTGCCATCTGCTTCAAGTTGGGCAAAATCTCCTGGCATAACGTAGCGAACACCATCAGCACCCGTCACAAACGTCTCAGCGGTCTTTACTGGATCGTTGAGATATCCGATGGGGATGTTTCCGTATCGCGCAAGTTTTCCGATTTTATTTGTTCCGGCAGCCATAGGGCGCAGTTCTTCATCGAGCACCACTGCATCACGAGCCGCAGTCACGGTCGGACCACCTTGCATTTTTGCCCCTTTTGACACCATCGTGATGCCGTTAGCGCCACTCTCGCTACTGCCAATCGCGTCAGTGATAATCAAGTTCGGAAAGTTATCTAGAAATTCGTCTTTGCATGTTTGCGAAAACAAAACAGCACTCGATGATACGGCAAACAACGACGACACATCAGGTGCATCTTTGGCTGCAACCATTTCTTTCCATGCATCAAGCAGCGGGCGCGCCATTGCGTCGCCAGTAATCATAATCAAGTTGGCTTTTTCTGAAGCGATCGTGTTCCAGACTCCCTTGGCATCAAACTTTTCGCGCAGCACGGTGGAATTGCCAACAAAACTTTGCCCCATCACGCTCCATTGTGACGCGCCGTGCATGAGCGGCGGTAGCGGGTACGTCACCATTGAGAATCCGGTATTTCCCTTCGGAATAAAATCGGTTGGCTGCGATACTTTTTCACCACTTCGAATATCGATTCCGCCACCCAGCGCCATCAAAACATCTTCGTGTCTCCAGACAACGCCTTTTGGCATTCCGGTAGTGCCACCAGTGAACAAGATGTATTGATCGTCATTTGATCGCGGTGCGAAATCTCGTTGTTCGGATTCGGTGGCGATTGCGGTTTCATACTCGGCGCCCATCACCAGCATCGGCAAGTCAGGTTGTACTGCCTGTGCTTGCGGCACGAACTCTGGTTGCACGACTAAAAAAGACAGTCCAGCATTTGCAAATAAATACGCCAGTTCATCAGTGACATATCGATAGTTGATGTTGATCCAGACCGCTCGCAATTTAAAAACTGCCCACAATGTTTCTACCCACTCCACGCAGTTATACGCGTAAATGCCAACATGATCACCTGCACCAACACCTCGCGACGCCATGTAGTGAGCAAGTTGATTGGCGCGCGCCTCAAGCTGGGCATATGTTCGGCGCGATCGTTCATCAACCACATACAGACGATCCGGCCACTGGTCGACGGCCTGTTCGAAAAGGTCTGCCAAGTTATACGTTGTTGGTGTCATCATTGTCTGCTCGGCTCAC
>JAEMRC010000029.1:0-15695 GCA_016463545.1 Ilumatobacteraceae bacterium | reverse complement strand
AACGAAGATGACGATCTGCGTTGCGCCATCCTTACTGGCTCAGGCGGAAGTTTTTGCACCGGTATGGATCTCAAGGCACGCGCGGCCGAGGGCGAAGGCGAATCCGAAAATGCCTACAAACAAAGATGGGCCGACGATCCTGATATTCACTGGAAAGGCTTGCTGCGTCACTATCGCTTGCACAAACCATTGATCGCCGCAGTCGAAGGACACGCCGTGGCTGGAGGTACAGAGATTCTTCAAGCAACACATATTCGTGTTGCCGGAGAGAGCGCCACGTTCGGAGTGTTCGAAGCAAAACGCGGACTGTTTCCGGTTGGCGGATCAACCGTTCGCTTGCAGCGACAAATCGGATACACAAATGCTCTTGAAATGTTGCTGACTGCGCGGGGTTACACGGCCCAAGAAGCAAAAGACATCGGACTCATCGGACATGTCGTGCCAGATGGGCAAGCACTGAGCAAGGCGATGGAACTTGCACAAATGATCGCCGCAAATGGTCCACTTGCTATTGAAGCAATCTTGAAATCAGTTCAAGAGACGCAATCAATGTCAGAAGAAGATGGACTCAAGCGAGAATTCGAAATCGGTTGGCCAATATTTTCAACAGACGACTCCAAAGAAGGTCCGCGTGCATTTGCCGAAAAACGCGCACCAGTGTGGACTAAAAAATAACGCGTTAGTTTTTTAACTACGCGTAAGGGTTTTCGCCAGTGCTGTGATCTGTGATGTCACGCACTTTGAGCAACTCTGGGATCTGCTCGACAAGAGTTGTCTGCACGCCTTCAAGCATTGTCATTTTGCTCATTGAGCAACCATGGCATCCGCCACCCATTGTGAGATATGCGATGCCTTGCGTATCGTGACCAGCAAATGTCACGAAGCCGCCATGTGCTGCCAACGACGGATTGATCTCAGTTCCGATAATGGCTTCGATTTGTGCTGAGAGCTCGTCATCACTCACTAGTCCCTCGATCACCAAAGACGGTGGTTTATTGGGATTACGAATTAACAAACCCTGACGCTCACTAAAATCGAGCGTGGCACCGCGAATATGCTCCATGCTGGCTTGCGGAACAATGATCTTGAGTCCGTCGATTGTTCGAACCTCATCAGTGAACGCTGCTTGCGTGACTACATCGAATGACAAGTCGTATTTAAATTCTTCGCCAGGTGCTGCCATGACGTCGATGCGCAATCCCAAACGATCTTTGTCTTCTTCTTCGTCACGCAACTTGAGCAATGTTGCCAATGCTTCTGGGGTTATTTCGACGATGGCGTCTTGGGCGGTAGGTGCAAATGGGCTCACATGCTCAGGCTACCTGCGTGGCCCGCCCCCGTCCACCTCTATACGTTGACCTGTGACATAACCAGCCTCGGCCGAACAGAACCACAACACGATGTTGGCCACGTCTTCTGGCTGACAAACCCTTCCAAATGGAGCTGCTGCGTCTAAAGAGCGCAGGTCTTGCATCTCTCGTTGGCCCGTCATCGCCCGAGCAAGACGCAAGCCCATATCGGTTTCAACCAAGCCAGGCGCAACCACATTGACGTGAATTCCGTGTTCGCGTTCTTCTTTGGCAAGCGTTGACGCCAATGCCTCTTGGGCTGCTTTGCCCATGTTGTAGGGGGCGCCATTTGCCGACATCGAGTTGGTAGCCACAGATGAAATAAAAATAATGTCACCACGACCGCGCGTGCGCATGCTCGGCAGTACATCTCGGCATAACTGATGTGGCCCAAGCGCATGTGTTGCTACGAGTCGCCACAGTTCTTCTGCTTCAGTTTCTGCAACTGATTTTCCGCGCGATGCGATACCCGCATTAAGAACCAAAATATCGATACCACTATATTGAGCAAGTACCTCAGCAACAAGCGCGGTGTTTTGCACTGGATCATCAGTCGAGCCTTGATGAGCGGTGGCCATACCGCCTGCCGCCATAATGTCTTGCACGGTTGTCTCTGCTGACTCCTTGTCGCGACGATAATTAACGGCGATTGATGCACCATGTTGCGCGAGCAACAAAGAGATGCTTCGCCCGATTCCTCGCCCTCCACCGGTCACAAGGGCCACCTTGCCTTGTAGTTCTTTCATTACAATCCCCTCTCAGTTATCTCTATGTCACAACCTATACGCATGCCGTCTGCCAAAATAATATTTATTGAGCCTGATGTCTTTGATGAGTCGCGTTCGCACTAGCATGAAGACATACGCACGGGGAGCTCGCAGGTACAGCGGGCTGAGAGGGTGGTTGCCGCCACCGACCCGCACACCTGATCTGGGTAATTCCAGCGGAGGGAGCACAACATGGCATCAGCCAACCCAACCAAAAAATTTGCCGTCATCATCTTGGGAGGTTCTGAACCACGCCCCGATATCGCCAAACTACTTCCAGCCGATGCAGTCATCGTGGCTGCTGATTCTGGTTGGGGCAACGCCCGCGTATTAGGCCTCACGCCAGATGTATTGATTGGTGATATGGACAGCATCTTGCCTGCTGACCTCGCAGCAGCGCGACGAAGCGACGCAACTGTTATTGAATTCGATGCCGACAAAGATGCCACCGATACTGAGCTTGCACTCACGCATGCTGAGAGCATTGGATGCACTGACATTGTTGTGGTCTCTGGTGGAGGCGACAGACTTGACCATGTACTCGGAGTCATTGCCGCACTCGGGCGCGAATCACTCGCAACCTGCAGCGTGACTGCATTTATTGGTTCTGCTCGATTCACTGTTGTTCGCGCCGGATCGCCTGCCCGCATTGACGCGCAAGTCAATTCGCTGCTCAGCATATTTGCCGTAGGGGGTCCAGCGACAGGTGTTTCATTGCACGGCACTAAGTGGCACCTCGATAATGCCACCTTGTCGCCACATGAATCACGCGGTGTCAGCAACAAAGTCACGTCATCACCTGTCGTGGCTTGGGTCGCCCACGGAACACTCATCATTATCCAACCACTAGCACTAGGAAACCCATGAAACGAAAAATAATTCCAGCAATTCTTATCGCGTCGATCGCCTTTGGCTCTTGCTCCTCGGGCGACACCACAATCGAATCTGGCGGCACCATCAAGTTATTGGCATACGACGCGTTCACTCCTGAGCCTGAAATTTTTACGTCGTTCACCAAAGAAACAGGAATTGACGTCATTGTGAGTTTGGGCGGCGACACCGGCACGCTCGTCTCAAAGGCACTGCTCACTGCGGGCACTCCAGAGGCTGATGTGTTATGGGGAGTTGACAACACACTCATTTCTCGTGCGATTGACGGCAAGTTATTTGAGTCCTATGAAGAAGTCGATACTGCAGCCGTTTGCGTGAACTACGACAAAGATTATTTTGCTAAAAACGACATCGCTCCCCCCGTCACGCTCATGGATCTTGCCTTGCCGATATACAAAGACATGCTCGTTATCCAAAATCCCGTCACAAGTTCTCCAGGACTTGCTTTCATGTTGGCAACAATCTCAAAGTTTGGCGTAAATGACTGGGAGCAATACTGGAAAAGCCTTCGCGCTAATGGCGTCAAAATTGTTGACGACTGGACATCTGCTTACACTGTCGAGTTCTCGGGTTCTAGTGGCAAGGGCAAGTATCCGCTCGTCGTGAGTTATGGCAGTAGCCCACCTGCAGAAGTTGTCTATAGCGATCCCCCCGTGACAGAACCACCAACGGCCGTGATGGAACAAACGTGCTTTGGACAAATTGAATATGCGGGCATCTTGCGTGGAACTAAAAAGACCAAGAACGCGCAAAAACTGATCGATTTCTTGACAGGCAAGATATTTCAGGAGTCCATGCCGTTGACTTTGTTTGTAGTACCTGTCAACCCAGACGCTGTCTTACCTGAGGTCTTCAGCAAATTTGCCGTCATCCCTCAGAATCCGCTCACGCTAGACGCAGCGGATATTTCTTCCAACCGTGTCGCATGGCTAGATACATGGACAAACATCATGCTGCGATGAAGCAAACACTGGCTACCTTGCGCCGTGCGGCACTTGTGAGTTCTGTCTTGCCTGCGGCCTGGTTGATTGTGTTTTATGTGTTCCCGCTTGGCAACATATTTTCCCGAGCACTGAGCATTGATGCTTTCACGGACATCCTCGGTAACTCCGGAATCCGCCATGTTTTGTGGTTCACGATGTGGCAAGCATTGCTGAGTACTGCGCTCACTCTGATTGTGGCGTTCCCCATCACATGGGCCTGTTCGCGATGGCAATTCACCGGTCAACGTTTTGTCATCGGTCTTGCGACAGCCCCGTTCGTGCTTCCGACCGTCATCGTGGCCGCTGCCGTTCGAGCCACATTGCCCCAACAGATGAGTTCTGGAATAACTGGAATCTTGTTCGCCCATGTCATTTTTAATCTTGCAGTTGTCGTTCGCATCGTGAGTGCACGCTGGCAACAGGCACCCCCTAACACCGCAGCCGCTGCCCGCACGCTTGGCGCATCAGCGTGGAAAACATTTTGGCTCGTCACGTGGCCGATGATCCGTTCTGCCGTCGTTGGAGCGGCCGGAATCGTCTTTATGTTTTGTTTCACATCATTTGGTGTCATCAAAATTTTAGGTGGACCGCGCTATTCCACAATTGAAGTCGAAATATTTACCCGTGCAGTGCAGTTCGGCGATATCAACACTGCAGTCGCGCTTGTATTACTACAGCTCATTGTCATCGCAATCGTTCTGGGTCTCACGGCTCCTCGTGATGAGTTTGGCAAAAAAATACGTGTTCATCGTCAGTCGCACATCCGTGACTACCCACGTCAGAGAAGACTGGTCTTGGCATCCGTGTACGCAACAGTTCTTTTCGTTGGCACACCTTTTGTCTTTATGTTCGTATCATCTTTTCGATTACATCACCGCTGGAGCATCAACGCCTGGCGTCATCTCTTTGATGGCACTCTTGACTCCATCGGTGTTGATGTTGCCCGTGCAATGAGCAACTCACTTTTCTTTGCAACACTCACTGTCGCTATCACCGTTCCGCTCGCGCTGTGCCTTGCATGCGCGAGTGCGTACTCGTCTTCGCCATCGGTGCGTCGGTTGATCGCGATCTTCGTTGGTGCACCACTGGCTACCTCTGCAGTGGCACTTGGGCTAGGAATGATCATCACCTTTGACCAATCCCCCATTAACTGGCGCTCGCATTGGTTTCTTTTGGTCTGTGCTCATTGCACGATCGCGCTTCCGTTGGCACTCCGCGTGCTTGCTGCACCACTCCAATCAATTCCGGCAACCCTTCGTGACTCAGCAAGAACACTTGGAGCATCACCTCTGCAGACATGGCGCAAGATTGATCTCGCCATCATCAAACGACCATTGCTCATTTGCGCGGGGCTGTGCGCAGCAGTTTCATTGGGTGAGTTCGGGGCCACATCTTTCTTGACGCGCAGTGGCAATGACACCATTCCAACGACTATTGCACGGCTTCTTGGTCGGCCTGGTGACATCGTGCAATCAAGCGGATACGCACTGGCATCATTGTTTGTGCTGCTAATTGTGGGGGTCATGAGCCGTGCTTGACGTCCACAATATTTGCGTAGTCCTTGGCGGCACTCCCATCGTGCAGGACTTTTCGCTTCAGATCCCAACGGGGACAACGACTGCTCTTGTCGGACCAAGTGGTTCTGGGAAGACGACAATTCTGCACGCTATTTGTGGCATCACACCCGTGACATCAGGTTCTGTGTCGTATGACGGTCGCGATATCACTAATACGCCCATTCATCGGCGCAAGATTGGCATGGTCTTTCAGGACTCCGATCTGTTTCCACATCTCACCGTCTGGCACAACATTGCCTTTGGTCTTGCGTTCATCACTCCACGACTTGGGGCTCGCGCAGTGACTGAACGTGTCCAAGAACTCCTTGCTCTCGTCGGTATGGAAACTTTTGGCGATCGACGCATTGATGATCTGTCTGGCGGAGAACAACGCCGTGTTGCGCTTGCTCGTGCACTAGCACCGTGGCCCCACCTGCTGCTGCTTGACGAACCATTTAGCGCACTCGATTCAGCCCTGCGCCTGCGCCTCATCGCTGATATTGGTGACATCTTGTCAGCAACTCGCACAACAGCCTTGATCGTCACTCATGATCCAGCAGAAGCCGAAATACTTGCCACACGCACCGTGTCTATCTCCTCGCCATCGACGACATAGTTTTACTAGCGTGGCAGATATGGAAGTAGCACTACTACCCCTTGACGACATCATGGCACTTCGCCTTGCGGTGTTACGTGCCGACACGCCATCATCAAGTGCACACTATGCAGAAGACACTGACCCAACTGCCGTACATCTTGGAATCCGTCAAGATGGTGTTGTCGTGGCATGCTCAACATGGATCGTGCGACCGTACCCGCCAGATCTCAGTACTCCCGCAATGCAACTAAAAGGAATGGCTGTTGCCCAACATCTGCAAAGCCAAGGACTCGGTGCAGTCATTCTTGCTGCAGGCATCCAGCGCGCAATCGCTCAATCCAAAACCATTGTGTGGGCACGTGCACGTGACTCCGCAATCGCGTTCTATCAACGCAACGGCTTTAGCGTTGTTGGTGACATGTTTGTGGATGACGCCACCGGAATGCCACATCACCTCGTGATGCTTGATCTCACTACTTCTTGATCTTTACCACTGTAGAAAAAGAGATCTGTTCGTTAGCAGTCGGCTCAACCAACACTTCCATTGTCCAATCACCTGCGGACGGAACTTGCACAACACCTGTCCAATGATTCGCACCGATCGACACCATCTTCACCGGAATCGAAGGAACGCTGGCTGCTGGTAGCGAGATTCGCACGACCACTGACACAACTGGCTGCAGTGCGCCACCAAGGGGCGTAAAGAGCGCATGAATTTCTGATCTTCCGACCACGGTTGGCGTAAATGTCAGGTCGGCCACGACACCATTTTGTACGAGGGTGACACTTTTTGTTGATGTAGCCCCTACTAACGCGTCCGACGATGATGTTCCGATGAGTCCAGCAGTCAACGCCAATATGACACCACCAACGGCCAGCACTGCAACAACGATCACTGGTATTCGTCCAAATATTTTTTTCATAACAGACCAACGCTCTGGGGAAGTCCCTCAGGGTGCGCACGCCCCACCAGCCATGCCAATCGCTCTGCTGGAGCCAACGCCAATGCCTCTTGAGGCAAAATGGTGAGTCCCATTGGTTTGCGAGATGCCCACACCTGCACCTGACGACCTAGTTCCATGCGCACATACAACTCTGGCCACGTGGAAAATTCATACCCGATACCAAGATCAGTGAGATGAATCACCACCTCACGCCAACGCAAAAAAACAATGTCATGCATCGGGATCAGTGCGCCAGTCGCTTGTTTGCCACTGCCTGCCCATGCTTGTGCCGATGCACCAGCCCATGCTCCTTCAAGTGCATAAATACTTTCACGTACCGCTCGCACTAAATCTTTCTGTGAATCCCCCGCGTGACTGTCGATGCCAGCGATTCGTGCTTGATACCCGCCGGGATATTGCTCACCCACTTCACCACGTGATGCACACTCAAATAAATGAACATGACTCATCGCATTGCCTGCCAAGTGCGAGAGCACGTGTCCACGTGTCCAGTCTGCAAGCAACGATGGCTCGCGGCATTGTTCTTGGGTCATGTCGTCGATTGCTGCCAAGAGCAACTGGTGCGATGCCGCACATCCCACTACTTGGTCGTCAAGATCCACTTCCCTAAACTACGACCACAGCATCATGTCCGCAAAGAACGACGCGGGATCACGGCCACAGTGCCGTCTGGCTCATGGTGCACATGCACCGATACGCCATAAAACTCAGCCAGTGTCTCGGCGCGCAACACCTCTTGGGCTGTGCCGCCAACCACACGATGCCCTTCGTGCATCAGCACCAATCGGTCTGCGTAGCTTCCGGCCAAGGTGAGGTCGTGCATTGCTGACACCACAGTGAGACCATGTTCACGACGCAGTTTGTCGACCAACTCGAGCGCTTGTTGTTGATGCCCGATGTCAAGAGAACTCGTTGGTTCATCCAACAACAGAATCGGAGCTTCTTGGGCGACAGCACGGGCAATTGCCACACGTTGACGTTCACCACCTGATAGCTCGCCGAGTTGACGATGAGTAAAATCACTGAGATCAAGACGTTCAAACACGCTGTTCACCATTGCAGTGTCATGCACTGATTCTGATCCAAAATGTGACACATATGGGTTGCGGCCCAGCAAGACATACTCATACGCGTTCATGTCTGACGGCATAACCGGTGACTGCGGTACATATGCCACGAGTTGCGCACGCCGACGGGCGTTGCGATCATGCAATGTTGCCCCGTCGACAACTATGTTGCCACTGAAAGAGACGATTCCGACAATGGCTCGCAGCAGCGAAGATTTTCCGGCACCATTTGGCCCGATCAAGCACAGCCACTCACCGGGCCGAACAACTTCACTGAATTCCACTACGGCATGACGATGACCATATTGAACTGACACTTTTTCAAAGTTAAGAGAAGTCATCGTGAAGCCTGACGGGTACGAAGAATCAACAGGAAAAAGGGTGCTCCAAGAAATGCCGTCACAACACCGATCGGTGTCTCTGCTGGATTGCTCAATATGCGTCCAGGGATATCTGCTGTGATTAAAAAAGCACCACCGAGCAAGAAACTCAAGGGCAACACAACTCGATATGACGCTCCGACAAGAAGTCGCACTGCATGCGGAACAATAATGCCAACAAAACCAATCAAACCGCTCACGGCAACGACAGCGGCAGTTCCTAATGTCGCAAACAAAACAACGACAAGACGAATACGGTTCACATGTGCGCCAAGAGCCGTCGCTTCATCGTCGCCAACTCGCAATACATCTAAAAGACGTCGATGAAAGAGAAGCACCGTTGTGCTTAACACAACATACGGGAGCACAAGGCGAACATCTGTCCAAGTCGCCGTTGATAGTCGACCCAGTATCCATGAGTACACCTCACGCATGACGTCGCTATGGCGCTGAAGCAAAAATGCTTGAACTGCTGTCACAAGCGATGTCACCGCGACTCCTGCAAGAACCAATGTTGTCGAAGATCTTTCGCCACCAAAGGCAGTGCCCACGACGTAGGTCACCAACACGGCCGCGAGGCCACACCCAAATGCCGCTAACGGCAAAGGATCAATTAACCACGTAGAACTTCCGGCGCGGTTAATTGTAAAAACAAATGTCGCTCCGAGACCAGCACCAGCAGCAACGCCAAGCAGATACGGATCAACGAGTGGATTGCGAAAAACTCCCTGATAACTCGCTCCTGCTATCGAAAGTGTGCATCCCACGAGCCCTGCTAACACCACTCTTGGCATGCGTACTAGCCAAATAATATTCCATTCTGATTCTGAGACCCCACTATGAATCGTGAGCAAGGGCAAACGATTCAGTAATTCAAGTGGTATGCGCCACCATGTGGGGCCAGCAGGCCCAATCATGGCGCCACAGAGCAATGCAAGCACAAGCATCGCCGCCGCGGTGGGGATCCACCACGGTGACGACACTCGGACTTGATTGGAGTTCAACACGTAGTTACTTGAGCGCCTTTACTGCATCTGCAAATTGCTTCACGAGATCAACAATACGTGGTCCCCATCGCGATGAAATATCATCGTCTAGTTCAATCACTGCGTTATTTTTTACTGCCGCAATTGAAGACCAGCCTGGGCGTGCGGCCACTGTTGCAGCGGTTTGAGCGCAACACTTTGTATCAGCCAAGAAAATAATTCCAGGATTGGCTTTGATTAGCGCCTCCGCGTTGAGTTGTGGGTAGTCATTGCCGGCTTCAACACCATCAGCAATGTTTGTCAACCCAAGCGATGACAGCAGGCTTCCGATAAATGTATTTGATGTCACGCTGTAATACGTGTTGTCAAGTTCATAAAAGTATGTAGTTCCGGCGGGTGCCTGCACTCCGTCAATTGCAGTACTTATGCCGTCTTTCATGCTTGTCACAAGTTGTGATGCTTCGTCAGCATGTCCTGTTGCTACTCCTAGTTGTGTGATCTGTGCATATGCATCATCAATTGTTGCTGGGGCAGCGCCCACCCATACTTTGATGTCCAGAGCGTTTAGTCGCTCTGTTACCGACGCCATGTCGTTAGAGATAATGACAAGGTCTGGCGTGTATGCCGCAATCGCTTCGATATTTGGTTCAAATGCATTTAACTTTGTTCCTAGCGCCACTGCATCTGCTGGATAGTTGCTGTATTCATCAACTGCAATGACTTGTTTGCCTGCGCCAATTGCGTACAACATTTCTGTTGCCGTTGCCGACAAACTCACAATGCGTTGCGGTGCTTCAACCGCCACGGTGGTGTCAACGGCAACTGTGGTGTCAACCGCCACGGTGGTGTCAGATGAACTCGACGAACCACATGCCGTTATTAGGGTGAGTGACGCAATAGCCAGTGCTAATACTCGTACCGAGGTACGTAATTGCTTTTTCATAGTTTTCTTCCTCCGAAGATGATTGGAGAAAGAAGAGTCGGGAGAGGAGGTCGGCAACGCCGTACTCCGCGGACCGCCCTTCCTTCGAGGGTTGGTATTCGCGTACAAATCAGGCGACCGGACTTGTCTGCTACGGATTTTGGATCCGAGGCAGCTTCACCGTTGCGGGACAGTGCCGGAGTTGAACCGGACTTCGCTGTTTTTTGCACATCACGACTATTGCCGTGACGATGTCACGATAGCAGAATTCTTAGCGAAGAAGAAGTTTCGAGAGGCGATCCATGCCATCGGCAAGATCGGCATCACCCAGCGCAAATGAGAATCGTGCATATCCAGGTAGCCCAAAGGCTTCACCTGGAACACATGCGATCTGAATCTCAGTTAGCAAAAAATCAGCCAACTCCATTGTGGTGCGAGATGTGTGGCCACCGATGTCTTTTCCTAAGAGACCAGAAAAATTAGGGAAGCAATAGAAAGCTCCTTGTGGCTCCATGCATGTCACGCCTGACATTGCGCTCAACATCTGGTGCATCGTTTTACCGCGACGTGCAAAAGCCTCACGCATCATCGCAACAGCCGAAAGATCTCCGCTGACTGCAGCAAGTGCCGCGACTTGCGCAACGTTGCCCACATTTGATGTGGCGTGTGACTGAAAGTTTGTGCTTGCCTTGATGACATCTTTTGGACCAATCATCCAGCCAACGCGCCATCCGGTCATTGCGTATGTCTTTGCTACACCGTTGACAATGACGCATTGATCGACAAGATCAGGCACGAGTGTTGGCATTGATGTAAACGTGTGTGGTCCGTATGTGAGATGTTCATAGATCTCATCAGTGATAACCCACACGCCATGTTTTAGGGCCCACTCCCCAATGGCAATAACTTCTTCGGGCGAATACACCGCACCACTTGGGTTGTCGGGCGAAACAAACAGCAGCACTTTGGTGCGCGCGGTGCGCGCTTTTTCAAGTTGTTCGACAGTCACGCGAAAATCTGTTTCTTCTGTGGTGTCTACAATTACCGGAACCCCACCAGCCAAGGTGATGGCTTCTGGATATGTCGTCCAATACGGTGCAGGACAAATCACTTCGTCACCTGGATCACATAACGCAGCAAACGCGGTGAACACCGCGTGCTTTCCGCCATTTGTCACCAACACTTGATCTGCAGTGCACGACAATGAACTGTCACGCAAAGTTTTATCTGCGATGGCCTGTCGCAATTCTGGCAAACCTGCTGCTGGCGTGTATCTGTGATACTTCACATCGCGGCATGCCTTCACTGCTGCTTCAACAATGTGCTCAGGTGTGGGGAAATCGGGTTCACCTGCTCCGAAGCCGATCACATTGTGTCCTTGTGCTTTCATTGCTTTGGCTTTTGCATCGACTGCCAGGGTGGCAGACTCGGCAATTGCTCCAAGTCGTGCTGATACGCGTTGAGTTTGAGGAGTCACAGGTGCCATGATTACACAGTGAGCCAAACGACCCCTAATACATTCCAGATTCCTTCAGAACTCCTGCCCCAAGATGGGCGTTTTGGCTGTGGCCCCTCCAAGGTGCGACCCGAACAAATAGAGGCAATCCAAAAGCGCGCCAACACGGTGATGGGCACATCTCATCGCCAGGCTCCGGTAAAAAATATCGTCGGCTCCGTGCGTTCTGGACTAACACAACTATTCTCCCTTCCTGACGGGTGGGAAATTTTGCTCGGAAATGGTGGCTCCACAGTATTTTGGGACGTCGCAACATTCGGACTCGTGCAACAGCGCAGCCAACACTTGGTGTTTGGAGAGTTCTCTTCTAAGTTCGCCGAGGCAACACTTGCAGCACCTCATCTTGGTGACCCAGTTGTAATCTCTTCGGACCCCGGCACTCATCCGGTGGCTCTACCCGATGCAAGTTGCGACGTGTATGCACTCACCCATAACGAAACATCCACTGGAGTTGCAATGAAACTCAGTCGTCCGCGCGCTGACGGACTGGTTGTCGTTGATGCAACATCTGCTGCCGGTGGACTTCTTTGGAATCCTGCCGATGTTGATGTGTACTATTTCGCACCACAAAAAAGTTTTGCATCTGACGGTGGTCTGTGGTTGGCCGCATGTTCACCAGCAGCGATCGAACGTATTCGTCAGATCAAGGCCACCAAGCGCTGGATGCCTGCATCACTTGACATCAGCATCGCCCTTGACAACAGTGTGGCAAATCAGACCTACAACACTCCAGCACTTGCAACTCTCATCATGCTTGACGAGCAAGTGCAGTGGATGCTCAATAATGGCGGTCTCGCGTGGGCGGCAGGTCGCAGTTCTGAATCTGCTGGCATCTTGTATGACTGGGCGCAATCTCGACCATGGGCGACACCCTTTGTTAGCGATATCGCACAACGCTCGCACGTCGTTGGCACCATTGACCTTGAAGGCGTTGACGCCAATCAGGTGTCCGCGATCCTGCGCAGTAATGGTGTCGTTGACACCGACAGTTATCGCAAATTAGGCCGCAATCAACTGCGAGTGGGCATGTTTCCTGCCGTTGACCCGAGCGATGTCGCACAATTAACACGCTGTATTGATGTAGTAGTCGAGCATCTCACTGCCTAGCATTAACAGCGATGAGTTTTCGCGTTGATGAAGTTCTTGATACGTATTGGGACGATATTGCCCCATTGCGTAACCCGGTATTACTCGTTGCTCTACGCGGACTCTTTGACATTGGTGGTGTTGCCACATCGGCACTTGACTGGATGCTCAAAGAGCGTGACGCCATCACAGTTGCAGGCATCGATCCTGATCCATTTTTTGACTTCACTCAAGAACGCCCCGAGGTATATCTAGACGAAGATGGCGAACGCTGTATTCGTTGGCCAGAAAATGAGTTCTTTATTATCCGCTATCCAAAAGGCGCCCGAGATCTGGTCGTACTCAACGGATCTGAACCACACTTTGCGTGGTCAACGTTTGCAGATTGCATTGTGAATGTATGTCAAGGACTGGGTTGCAATCTGGTTGTCAGTCTTGGTGCCGCAGCCGAACAAGTGCCCCACACGCGCGTGCCTTTTGTTGTCGGCAGCACAACCAATAATGATCTTGCACAACGCCTTGCGCTCAGCAAACCCCAGTACCAAGGCCCCACCGGAATGGCAGGCGTTCTGCTCGAGACACTCGATCGTGCCGGCATCCCAAGCGTGAGTTTGCGCGTGGGTGTTCCGCATTATTTAATGGCAGCCCAACACCCCAAAAGTGCAGCGGCACTCTTGCAACACCTGCAACATGTTCTGGGAATCCCCACCGATCACACAAATCTCATCGAAGAAATCAACCGTTGGCAAGAACTACACAACGAAGCTGTTGAGGGCGACGCGCAAGCAACAGACTATTTACACATGCTCGAGACACGCCATGACCAACTCATGCAAGACACAATCGCCACAGGTGACGACCTGGCTGCTGAACTTGAAGAATTCCTGAGTCAACAAGACCCAGACGACCAAGGGTCTAGTGACTAGCGAATTGCGGCAAAGCCCAAATCAAGGTCAGCCAAAATGTCTTCGATGTTTTCAAGACCAACAGACAGACGCACCAAGCCCGGAACAACGCCAGATGACAATTGCTCTTCTGGAGTGAGTTGACTATGAGTTGTGCTTGCTGGCTGAATCACCAAACTGCGCACATCACCAATATTGGCAACGTGGCTATGCAATTTAAGTGCTTCAACAAACTTTTGTCCCTCAGCGAGTCCGCCCTTTAAGACGAATGCGATAACTGAACCAAAGCCCTTGCCGGCAAAATACTTCTTGCCACGCTCGTGCCACGGACTGCTTGGCAATCCTGCATAGTTAATGCTTTCAACAGCACCTTGTTTTTGCAAGTAGGCCACAACTTTTTCGGTGTTGCTCCAGTGGCGATCCATGCGCAATGACAATGTTTCGAGTCCTTGCAGAATCTGCCACGCGTTAAACGGACTAATTGCCATACCGAGGTCGCGCAACATTTGCACACGAGCCTTGATGATGTAACTACCAGCACCAAGTGCAGGCCAATATGCAAGACCGTGATAACTGGGGTCTGGTTCTGTCATGTTCGGGAAACGACCGCTTGCACCAAAGTCAAACTTGCCACCGTCAATGATTGCGCCACCGATTGATGTTCCGTGACCTGCGATGAACTTGGTGAGTGAATGCACCACAATGTCTGCACCCCACTCAATCGGGCGAACTCCGTACGGAGTAGGCACTGTGTTGTCGATCATCAATGGCACACCCACATCGTGAGCAACCTTGGAGACACCTTCGATATCAAACACATCGTTCTTAGGATTAGCGAGTACTTCACCGTAAAAAGCTTTTGTATTTGGGCGCACTGCGCTCTTCCACTCTTCGAGATTGTGTGGGTCATTTACAAACGTCACTTCGATTCCCATTTTTGGCAATGTGTAGTGCAACAAGTTGTATGTGCCACCATATAGAGACGGTGATGCCACAAGATGACTTCCGGCTTCTGCCAGTGTCAAAATTGCAAGTGTCTCAGCACTTTGTCCGCTCGCAACAACCAATGCACCAGGCAAGCCCACTGCAGTTGCGGTGCCACCTTCAAGTGACGACAAGCGTGCTTCGAGAACTCCTTGAGTTGGGTTCATAATGCGGGTATAAATGTTTCCGATTTCGGCGAGTGCAAATAAGTTCTGCGCATGTGTGGCGTCACGGAACTGATAGCTCGTGGTCTGATAGATCGGAAGTGCGCGAGCCCCTGTGGTGGGGTCAGGCTCTTGGCCGGCGTGAATCTGGCGGGTGTCAAAACCCCATGTGTCTTGTGTCATCAGGGCAACCTATCGGCATAATCCCGACCTAACAAGTCGGATTTAGAAAAATCCCTTAAACCCTGTACCTGCATGGGTTTGCTGGATCTAGGTCCCCTGCCCCCATTGTCCAAACTCATTATTGCCCCAACACCGCACGCCGCCGCTGGTGAGAACTGCACATGTATGAGTGCCGCCGGTTGTCACAACACTGGCTGATTCTGGCGAACCACCAGTTGCTGCAATCACGGTAACAGGCGATCGCGTGCTGGGAGTATCGCCGTAGCCAAGTGCGCCATAAAAGTTGTATCCCCAACACCGTAAGCCACCACTTTGTATTCGTGCACACGTATGTGATGTTGCGCTCGCAACATGAGTGCTGATCAATGCAATGCCATCAAGACCCACCACAAT